>VBDE01000293.1 GCA_005883665.1 Betaproteobacteria bacterium | reverse complement strand
TTAACCTAAGACCGATTGTATGCGGTTCGAGGCACGTTCAAGCACCGGACTGCGTGCTCCGGCGTGCCCTTTAGACTTCGCGGCTGGATTGATTCGCCTATCCCTTTCCGGTGCGGCGCGCGTGCGCCGTGGCCGGTGCGCAGCAGCACGCGTTACGGCTGCTGCGGTCAACCGCGATCGAGGTCGCGGAAGTCCTGATCGCCGAGCTCGAGCAGCGCCGCAGCGACGTTCTCCTCGAGGTGCCTGACGCTCGACGTGCCGGGGATGGGGAGCATCACGGGGGAGCGCCGGAGCAGCCACGCGAGCGCCACCTGCGCGGGCGTCGCGTGCAGGCGCTCGGCGACGCGCGCCACCGGGCCGCGCGGCGTCGCGAGCTCGCCCGCTAACAAGGGGTACCACGGGATGAAGGCGATGCCCTCGCGCTCGCAATGCTCGAGGACCTGCTCCGGCGGCTGCGGCTTGGTCACTCTCGCGGAGGGCCGGGCCGTGTGGCGCTCGACGAGGTTGTAGCGGTTCTGCACCGAGACGATCGGCACGAGCTTGCGAGCCCGCTCGATGTCCGCCACGGACACCTTCGACAGCCCGATGTGACGGATCTTCCCCTGCTGCTGCAGATCCCGCAGGGTGCCGAGCTGATCGCCGAACGTCACGGCGGGATCGATGCGGTGCAGCTGGTACAGCTCGATGCGCTCGAGCTTGAGCCGGCGCAAGCTGGCTTCACAGGCGGCGCGCAGGTGTTCCGGTCGACCGTTCGACGTCCAGTGACCGGGGCCGGGACGCTCGAGCCCGCCCTTGGTGGCGATCACCAGCTCGGGCGGATACGGATAGAGGGCCTCCGCGATGAGGCGCTCGCTCACCGCCGGGCCGTAGGAGTCGGCCGTGTCGATCAGATTGATGCCGAGCTCGAGCGCCCGTCGCAGCACGGCGATCGCCTCGGCGTGGTCGCGCGGCTCGCCCCAGATTCCCTTGCCCGTGAGCCGCATCGCGCCGAAGCCGAGGCGATGGACGGGGCGATCGCCGCCCAAGAGGAAACTGCCGCTGCGCTCCACCGGGATATCGACTGATTGCATGACGAGCGAAGTTCCCTCAATGCCCGTTTTGCAGAGCCTGATATACGGTGCCGTCGTAATCGCGACAGTTGGGGGGCATCGGACGCCTATCCCAATAATTGACCAACAGTGTCAGGCGCAGCTCGGGAGACTTCTCCGTTTTCCTGGAACGGCCGGGCGATTTTTGCGGTGCTCCCTTGGCGACCACACCATGGCGTAAATCGCCACGAAAAACCGCATACTCGTTCGGAACGGCGTCGAGAGCCGTGCCAGATTTGGCCTCCGGCGGTACCCACGATTTCCCGTCGGGACCCAGTACTTGATCAAGAACGATGGTCGGGGTCGAAGGAAATTGGTTCAGATACAGGATGCTCGACCAGAACGGATGGACAATTTGCCCTGTCTGTTTTCTTAGACTGCGGTCCCGGTCGGTGTGGAACGGGAGCGATTGGCCATATTTGAGCCGTCCGAGCCACCACTCCATTCCGATACACTTGGGGCCGGGCCGAACCAAGGCAAACAATTTAGTGACGCATTCCTCGGCTATGTTGGTGGGCTTCGCCCCGAGGGAAAACCAGAAGGTTGTGTTGTAGCTGTCTTCCATTCGTTCCGTGCCAACCGCTCGCACGGCGCCTGCCAGGCGGCGAAAAAGCGGATCGGGCAATGCATCCTTAAAGACCTTAATTTTGCGCATATTTCGCTCACGTCCTCCCGGGCTCGAGGTTGGCTCAGGCGGCAAAGGGTCCCGGATTCCTGTATCGCCAGAGTAACGCTGTCCGGCCACGTAGCCATCGTAAGCCGCCGCGTCGTGAACATAATCTCGAAGGGCACTAGTCCATCCGGCACGAACCTTCCTCGCCGTGCGGCGTTGCGCTCGTGAGTCACCTGGCTTGGCCGCTCGAAAGCCCGCCGCTTGCGGGAAAAACCGTGGTCTGTCCCCGGTTTTGACGCTTGGTGTGGCGGAAGCGGCCCTAGAGTAGGATAGCCGCCTAGAGGCTTTGATGTGCTTCGTCAGCGTCTTGGGGTATGTCGACTCGGAACACGTACCGGGCGCGTCCGACGAAGGATCTCGATTTATCTAATGACTTTATCCGCCCGCGCCAGCAGATTCGGCGGAATCGTCAAGCCGATCTGTTTGGCGGTCTTGAGGTTGATAATGAGTTCAAACTTCGTTGGCTGTTCGACGGGCAGATCACCTGGCTTCCTACCCTTCAGGATCTTGTCGACATAGGTGGCAGAGCGCCGGAACAGATCGGGGAAATTCACTCCGTAAGCCATGAGGCCACCCTCTTCTGCGAACCATAACCCTTGGTGTATCGCTGGCAGCCGGTTCCTCGTTTCAAACGCCAAGATTCTTTTCGTATGACTATTGATGAGATAGCCCCCAGCTACGACCAGGGCGTCTAGCCGCTGCTTAACGGCAACCGAGAACGCGCCTTCGAGATCTTCCGGACCTCTCACCTCGAGAGATTGAAGTTTCAACCCCAGGGCCCGGGCCGCGAGCTGCGTTGCTTCAAAATCAAGCGCATTGTCTGGCACAAGTGCGTCCCATAGAACACCCACACGCGCGATCTTAGGGGCGGCTTCCTTGAGCAATTCCAGCCGTTTCCCGCTTAATTCCGGGGAAATTATGGACAACCCTGTGATGTTCCCACCAGGCCGCGCCAGGCTTGCGACGAGTCCGGTCCCCACTGGATCGCCGCTGATAGCGAACACTATCGGAATTGTGGTAGTTGATTGCTGGATAGCTCGGGCCTGAGCCGTACCGGCGGTAAGGATCACATCAACCTTGTGGTGGACCAGATCAGCAGCGAGATCGGAGAACTGTTCTGAGTTTCCCTTTGCGAATCTGTACTCAATGA
>VBDE01000190.1 GCA_005883665.1 Betaproteobacteria bacterium | reverse complement strand
AGCTGCACTCCCTGAGCGCGGGTGCTCAGCTCGAGAATCTGCATGAGCAGCGTCTTCGTTTCGAAGAGCTCGAACAACTCCCGCAGCCGCGACATGTTCGACGCGAGTTCGTGCGAGTCGAGCAAATTCCTCTCGCCGGATATGACGTAGTTCTCCGTAGACTCGGACAAGGCCTCGCTGCCGGCCTCGAGCGCCGCGGTCATGAGAAGCGTCATGTCTTCCCGAAGCTGCTTCAGCTCGTCGCGCAGGCGGCGACGGATGTCGTCGAACGTGAGTCCGGCGTAGTTCTGGTTGAGGAAATTCGCCGCCATGGTCAGCTCGGAAGGCGTATAGGTCTTCTCCGTGAACAGTATTCGGTTTTGCACGTCACCGTCCGGTGTTACGATGATCAGCAGGACGCGCTTTTCCGAAAGTGCCAGAAACTCGATGTGGCGGAAGGCCGGTGTCTTGCGTTTGCTTGCAACCACGACGCCCGCGAAATGCGTGAGTTCGGAGAGAAGCTGCGAGGCCGCGCTGATGAGGCGCTGCGGGTGGTCGGGATGAAGATTGACTTCGAGCTGGCTGATCTCGACGCGGTCGAGCTGCTTTACCGTAAGCAGGGTATCGACGAAGAAACGATAGCCACGGGGGGTGGGAATCCGTCCCGCCGAGGTATGGGGGCTCGCGACAAAGCCGAGTTCCTCGAGGTCCGCCAATACGTTCCGGATCGTGGCCGGGCTCAAATCCAGACCGGAGGAGCGCGACAGCGCGCGCGAGCCGACCGGCTCACCCTCGGCGATATAGCGCTCCACCAGGGTCTTGAGCAGGATCTGCGCGCGACGGTCCAGCATAGTTCGCGATTCTACAGAATCGGCCTGATTTGCGGTTTTGCTCCAGGAATTACGGGCGGCCTTTTTGTCACCACTACATGTTCATGATTTAATGGCGGTATGCCCGCTTTCAAGACGATAGCGCTGATCGGCCGCTATAACTCCCCCGATGTCGCGAGCGCGCTCGCCACGATGGGCGACTACCTGCGCAAGCAGGGGCGCGAAGTGCTGGTCGAGAAGGAAACCGCGGCTTCCAACCACGTCAGCGGCTTTCCCATAGGCGACTACGATGAAATCGGCGCCCGTGCCGACCTGGTCGTGGTGCAGGGAGGCGATGGAAGCATGCTCAACGCAGCACGAAACCTGGCGGCTCACCATGTGCCCCTCGTCGGCGTCAACCAGGGCCGTCTCGGATTCATGACCGACATCGCTTCGTCCAACATGCTCGACGCTATGGCCGAGATTCTCGCCGGCCGCCACACGATCGAAGAGCGCACCATGCTCGCGGCCGAAGTGCATCGCGGCGGCGTGGTGACGCTCGCGACGCTCGCCCTCAACGACGCAGTCGTGAACAAGGGATCTGTCGGTCGGCTGATCGAATTCGTGGTAAACATCGACGGCGAGTTCGTCTATGACTTGCGGGCCGACGGTCTGATCGTGGCGACGCCCACGGGATCGACCGCTTACGCGCTTTCATCGGACGGGCCGATCCTGCAACCGAGCGTACCCGGGTTCGCGTTGGTGCCGATCTGCCCGCACACCCTGTCCAACCGGCCGATCATGGTCAGCGACCGCACCTTGATCGAAATCTTCCTGAAGCGCTCGATCGACGCGCGGCTTCATTTCGACGGGCAACTGCAATGCGACCTTCAGGAGGGCGATCGCGTCCTTGTCCGGCGCGCGGAGCATACCGTCAAGTTTGTCCACCCTCCGGGTTACAGCTACTTCGCGATGTTGCGGCAGAAGCTGCACTGGAGCGAAGTGCTCTAGCTGCGAATGCTTTTGCATCTGTCCATTCGGGACTTCGCGATCGTCGATCGCCTGGAACTCGAGTTTCGGCCGGGTTTTACGGCCCTGACAGGCGAAACCGGCGCGGGAAAATCAATCCTGATCGACGCGTTGTCGATGACGCTCGGCGATCGCGCAGGAGGCGAGCAGGTGCGCTCCGGGGCCGAACGTGCCGACGTGACTGCCGAATTCGCCATCGATTCGCTGCCCGGAATCGGGGACTGGTTGCACGAGCACGCGCTCGAGGGCGATCCGAACCGGTTGCTGTTGCGCCGCGTGGTGGACGCGAACGGGCGCTCGCGCGCATTCATCAACGGCCACTCCGCGACGATAAACCAGATGCGTGAAGCGGGAGATCGGCTCGTCGACATCCACGGCCAGCATGCGCACCAGTCGCTTCTCAGGCCCGAGGCCCAGCGCATGGTGCTCGACGCGCACGCCGGGCTTGCCTCGCTTGCTCAAGAAACGGGTGACGCCCACCGCGAATGGCAAAGACTTCGCCGTGCGAGACTCGACCACGAGAACAATGCGGCGGCACGCGATGCGGAACGGGAGCAGCTCGGCTGGCAGCTAGAAGAGCTGTCGCGGCTTGCACTTGCGCCCGGCGAATGGGAAACGATCCAGTCGGAGCACGGACGGCTTGCCCACGCAGCGACCCTCATGGAGGGCGTTCGGGACGCGATCGACTCGCTTTCCGAGTCTGAGAACGCCGCGCTCGGTTCGCTGTCGGGAGTACTTTCGCGGCTGCGCCCGCTCACCGAATTCGATGGATTGCTGCGGGATACCATTGCCGTGCTCGAATCGGGGGAAGCACAGTTGCGCGAAGCCGCTTATGCGCTGAGACATTACGCCGATCGCATCGAGCTCGATCCGAAGCGCCTCCACGAGGTCGAGCAGCGCCTCGAGGCGGTGCACAACGCAGCGCGCAAGTTTCGCGCACGTCCGGAGGCGCTGCCCGAAGTTCTGGCTTCACTCCGGGTGCGGCTGAAGGATCTGGAAATGACAGCGGATCTCGAAGCCCTCGCCCTGCAGGAGCAGGCTGCGCGCTCGCGCTACGACGGGCTTGCGACACGGCTTTCGGCCGAGCGCAACAAGGCCGCGACGAAACTCGGCCGCGAGGTGAACGCCGCAATGAAGGAGCTCGCGATGTCCGGCGGGCGGTTCGAGGTGGAGCTGCGCTCGCTTTTGCCTGACGGCAGTGTCGCGGGAAACGAACAGGCCGAGTTTCTGGTGACGACCAATCCGGGCGCCGAGCCGCGCCCTCTCGCCAAGGTGGTTTCCGGAGGAGAACTGTCCCGCATCAGCCTTGCGATTCAGGTGATCACGAGCCGGGCGGCCGCGGTGCCTACGTTGATTTTCGACGAGGTCGACGCGGGGATCGGCGGAGCCGTGGCCGAAGTCGTGGGCAAAAAGCTGAGAACCCTGGGTGGGGAACGTCAAGTGTTGTGCGTCACGCATCTTCCGCAGGTGGCTGCCCAGGCCCGCGAGCAGTGGTCGGTGTCGAAGGGCACCGAAAGCGGCAGTGCGCGGAGCCGGGTCGCCGTGCTCGACCCGAAATCACGCATCGAGGAAATCGCGCGCATGCTGGGCGGGGTCGCGATCACTGCGACGACGCGCAAGCACGCGGCGGAGATGCTCGGCTTGCGGTAATATTTGCGGGTGAGTTGACCTCATCAGGCAAGGAGGACAGGGGATGAACGCGGCTAATCGTCAGGCGGGCTTAAGCCAGATCGTTCTGCTCGTTGTGATCGCGGTCGCTCTCGCGGCGGCGTATGTTGCAATCGACCTCTACACCGGGGGCGAGAAGGACATGCTGACCGTCGAGTCCCGCGGCGTGGGGATGATCTCCGCGCTTTCGGCGTACAAGCGCGAGAGCGGCGCCTATCCAGAGGCTCTCGACAAGCTCGTACCCAAATACGTCTCGGCAGTGAGCCAATGCCCGGGCGGCGTGCCCATGGGCTACCTTGTTTCGAGCGGTGAGTATGTCATTTCCTGTCCGAACGTGGTCTTCAAATCCATGCCGTACAGCTACGACTCGCGATCGAAGCGTTGGCGCGGTTGATTTTCACCCGGTATTGCTTCATGGGTTTGTGCGGGTGGGACCGTTCGGCTAGAATCCGGCACTTCCCAGGCGCGTAGCTCAGTTGGCTAGAGCGCATCCTTGACATGGATGAGGTCGTTGGTTCGATTCCAATCGCGCCTACCAGCTGTTAAGCCGGGCGCGAAGCGCAGGCTTAACTCCGCGCGTCGGAACGCAAGCTGAGCTGCGTTCAACGCGCGGTTTGCTTTTTTACAATGCGCCCATGCCGAACATTCGCCTCCCCGACGGCTCGGTAAAGAGTTTTCCCGGGCCCGTCACCGTGGCTGAGGTCGCGCAGGCGATCGGTCAGGGCCTGGCCCGCGCGGCCCTTGCCGGGAAGCTGAACGGCAAGCTGGTTGATACCTCGCACCGCGTGGATAGCGACGCGGAACTCGCCATCATCACCGAACGCGACCGGGAGGGCGTCGAGATCCTGCGGCACTCCACTGCGCACCTGCTCGCCTACGCCGTGAAGGAACTGTTCCCCGAAGCGCAAGTCACCATCGGGCCGGTGGTGGAAAACGGGTTCTACTACGATTTTTCGTTCAAGAGGCCGTTCACGCCAAACGATCTCGACGCTATCGAAAAGCGGATGGCGGAACTGGCGAAAAAGGACATACCGGTGACGCGCGAGGTCTGGCCGCGCGACAAGGCGGTTCAATACTTCAAATCCATCGGCGAGCACTACAAGGCCGAGATCGTCGCCTCGATACCCGCGAACGAAGAGGTCTCGCTTTACCGGGAAGGAGATTTCATCGATTTGTGCCGCGGCCCGCACGTTCCCTCCACAGGGAAGCTCAAGGTATTCAAGCTGATGAAGGTCGCCGGCGCCTACTGGCGCGGAGATTCGAAGAACGAGATGCTGCAGCGGATCTACGGGACCGCCTGGGCCAGGAAGGAGGAGCAGGAAGCCTATTTGCGCATGATCGAGGAGGCGGAGAAGCGCGATCACCGGCGGCTGGGCACGCAACTCGACCTTTTCCACCTTCAGGAGGAAGCACCCGGTATGGTGTTCTGGCATCCGAAGGGCTGGGCGATCTGGCAGCAGGTCGAGCAATACATGCGTCGCGTCTACCGGGACCACGGCTATCTCGAAGTGCGCTGCCCGCAGATCCTCGACCGCAGTCTGTGGGAGAAATCCGGTCATTGGGAAAACTACAAGGAGCTGATGTTCACTACCGAGTCGGAGAAGCGCGACTACGCGATCAAGCCGATGAACTGTCCCGGCCACGTGCTGATCTACAGCAAGGGCCTGCACAGCTATCGCGAGTTGCCGCTGCGCTATGGCGAGTTCGGCGTGTGCACGCGCAACGAACCCTCGGGCGCTCTGCACGGCATCATGCGCATCCGAGCTTTCACCCAGGACGACGGCCACATATTTTGCACCGAGGAGCAGATCCAGCCGGAAGTCACGGCGTTCACGACCTTGCTGCAAGAGGTCTACGCAGACTTCGGTTTCACCGAGGTCGTCTATAAACTCGCGACGCGCCCTCCGAAACGGGTCGGCGCAGACGAGCTTTGGGACAAAGCCGAACGCGCGCTTCGGGCATCGCTCCGTTCGAGCGGTCTCGCTTACGAAGTGCTCCCGGGAGAGGGGGCCTTCTACGGCCCCAAGATCGAATACCATCTGAAAGACAGCATCGGTCGCTCTTGGCAGTGCGGCACCATGCAGGTCGATTTCTCCATGCCCGGACTGCTCGGTGCGGAGTACGTCGCCGAGGACAACACGCGCAGGGTGCCGGTGATGCTGCACCGGGCCATCGTCGGATCGATGGAGCGATTCATCGGGATTCTCATCGAGCACTACGCGGGCGCCATGCCGCTGTGGCTTGCGCCGGTGCAGGTGATGGTGCTCAATATTTCGGAAGGCCAGGCCGATTACGCCGCGCGGGTCGCGACCGCCCTGAAGCAGGCCGGCTACCGTTGCGAAGCCGACTTGAGGAACGAGAAAATAACCTATAAAATTCGGGAACATAGCTTGCAGAAGCTGCCTTACCAGCTGATCGTCGGCGAAAAGGAGAAGGCAGCCGAAAAGGTGGCCGTGCGTACCCGCATCGGTGAAGACCTCGGGCAGATGTCCCTGCCGGACTTCATCGCCCGCCTCCGCAGCGAGGCCAAAGCGGGGAGTACGGCTTAGTTTTTAATTTTCTGGAGGATGCAACATCGCCACGGAGAGAACGCAGCGCATCAACATCGAGATCAATGCGCCCGAAGTGCGCTTGATCGGAGCCGCCGGCGAGCAAGTCGGCATCGTGCCGATCGCCCAGGCCCTGAAAATGGCCGAGGAAGCCGAAGTAGATCTGGTGGAAATTGCTCCGCTTGCCAAGCCGCCCGTCTGCAAGCTGATGGACTACGGCAAGTTCAAGTACCGCGAGGCGAAAAAAGCTCACGAAGCCAAGCTCAAGCAGAAGCAGATCCACGTCAAAGAGGTAAAGTTCCGTCCCGGAACCGACGAAGGCGACTACAAGATCAAGCTGCGCAACTTAATCAAGTTCCTCGATGAAGGCGATAAGACCAAGGTTACTCTGCGCTACCGCGGCCGGGAGATGGCGCATCAGGAATTTGGCGTGCGGCTGATCGAGCGGGTGAAGCAGGATCTCGAGCCGCACGCGGTGGTGGAGCAGTATCCGAAGATGGAAGGACGGCAATTGATCATGGTGTTGGCCCCGAAGAAGGGCAAGAAAGAAATCAAGAAGCCGGTCAAAAAGGAAGCCAAGAAGGAACCCAAGAAAGAACCGAAACCTGAGGTTTCGCTCTAGCGCAGGGGCAGGTTTTAGAAGAAGTGGTGCCGAGGTCGGAAAGCGCTCCGTTGGGGCCGCCCGCCGCCATGCCAAAACAGGAGTAGCGCAATGCCCAAACTGAAGACCAAGCGCAGCGCCGCCAAGCGCTTCAAGATCCGTGCCGGAGGCAGTATCAAGCGCTCGCAGGCGTTCAAGCGCCACATCCTTACCAAGAAAACCACCAAGAACAAACGCCATTTGCGCGGAACTACGGACGTGCACCCTACGGACAAGCAGCATGTCCGCGCGATGCTCCCGTACGCGTAAAGGAGAGCCGCCATGCCACGAGTCAAACGCGGCGTAACTGCGCACGCCAAGCACAAGAAGGTCATCGCCCAAGCCAAGGGATTCCGCGGCCGCCGCGGCAATGTCTTTAACATTGCCAAAGAAGCGGTAATGAAGGCGGGGCAGTATGCCTACCGTGACCGCAAGCAACGCAAGCGCCAGTTTCGCGCTCTCTGGATCGCGCGCATCAACGCGGCAGTACGCGAGCACGGCATGACCTACTCGGCTTTCATGCACGGCCTGAAGAAGGCTTCGATCGAGGTCGATCGCAAGGTGCTCGCCGACCTGGCCGTGGTCGACAAGGCCGCCTTCGCGCAGCTCGCGAGCCAAGTGAAGGCGAAACTCGGCGCCTAGAGTCGAGCAACGAGGCTCGGGATCACGGACTAAAACGGCGCGCCGTTCGGTACGTCGCAGGCAGGTTCCCTTGCGGGTTTCGTGATCTAGAGAAGAGTTTCTTTGCCCCATCACCCTAGTCCCCTCCGCTAGCCCTCGTCGTGCAAGATCTCGATACCGTAGTTTCCGAAGCGATCGCTCGGTTCAACGGCACTGAGGACGTCGCCGAGCTCGAGCGGATCAAGGCGCGTTACCTCGGAAAATCGGGAGCACTCGCCGCGGCCATGAAGGACCTCGCCAAGCTTGCACCCGAGGCCCGCCGCGAAGTCGGGGCGCGCATCAACGCCGCCAAGGACAGGATCGAGGCGGCGCTCGCCGCCCGCCGCGAGGTGCTGGCTGCCGCCGAGCTCGATTCGCGGCTCGCGGAACAGGCACTGGACGTGACTCTGCCGGGGCGCGGCCTTGCCCGCGGCGGCCTGCATCCGGCGACGCGCACGCTCGAGCGAATCGAGCAGCTTTTTCGCTCGATCGGGTTCGACGTAGCGGACGGCCCCGAGATCGAGACCGACTTCCACAACTTCACTGCGCTCAATCAGCCGCAAGACCACCCCGCGCGGTCGATGCACGACACGTTTTACCTGAAGGGGGCTGGGCAAAACCTGCTCCTGCGCACGCACACCTCGCCGATCCAGGTGCGCTACATGCAACATCACGAGCCTCCGTTCAAGATCATCGCGCCCGGCCGGGTGTACCGCGTCGATTCGGACGCGACGCACACTCCGATGTTCCACCAGGTGGAGGGCCTTTGGATAGACGAGGCGGTGAGCTTCGCCGATCTGAAAGGCGTTCTCACCGATTTTCTGCGCAAGTTCTTCGAAGACGAGAAGTTGCGAACGCGCTTTCGGCCGTCTTTTTTCCCTTTCACCGAACCCTCGGCCGAGGCCGACATGAGCTGCGTATTTTGCGGTGGCGCGGGCTGCCGGGTATGCGGGCAAACCGGCTGGCTCGAGGTAGCCGGCAGCGGTCAGGTGCATCCCAACGTCCTCAAGGCCTGCGGCGTGGACCACGAGAAGTACATGGGCTTTGCTTTCGGCATGGGTCCCGATCGGTTGACGATGCTGCGTTACGGGATAGACGACTTGCGACTTTTCTACGAAGGCGATCTGCGCTTTCTCGCCCAGTTCACGTGAAATTTCCAGAAAGCTGGTTGCGCTCCTTCGTCGATCCGAAAATACCGACGCAGGAGCTCGCGCGCGTGCTTACCATGGGCGGGCTCGACGTCGAATCGGTCGAGCCTGTCGCACCCGCTTTCGACAAGGTCGTGGTCGGGCAAGTCCTCGAGGTCGCAAAGCACCCCAACGCCGACCGACTTACGCTCTGCAAGGTCGACGTCGGCGGTGGTACGACGCTTGCGATAGTCTGTGGAGCTCCAAACGTCGTCGCCGGAATGAAAGCGCCGGTAGCGATGGTTGGGGCGCGGCTCCCGGACATGGAGATCAAGCAAGCGAAGGTCCGCGGCGTCGAGTCGAGCGGCATGCTGTGCTCGGCGAAGGACCTGGGTCTTTCGCAAGATCATTCCGGGCTGCTTGCCTTGCCCGCCGAGGCGCAGCTTGGGGCGGACGTGCGCCGCGTGCTCGATCTGGATGATCAGCTCATCACGCTGAAGCTCACGCCGAACCGCGGAGACTGCCTGAGCCTGCGGGGCATCGCGCGCGAAGTCTCGATCCTGACCGGTTCACCGCTTGCGGTGCCCGCCGTGGCCCCAGCGAAGGCCGCGCTGGACGAAAAACGCGGGATCCTGCTCCAGGATACGGAAGCGTGCCCGCGCTACTGCGGCCGCGTCATACGCGGCGTTGACGCAAAAGCGCGAACGCCCGACTGGATGGTGCGCCGGTTGGAGCGTTGCGGGCTGCGCTCGATTTCCGCTATCGTCGACATCACCAACTTCGTGATGCTCGAGCTGGGGCAGCCCCTGCACGCTTTCGACAACCGCGCGATCGAAGACGAAGTGATCGTGCGGCGCGGCCGCAAGGGCGAGCGCCTTAAGCTGATCAACGGACAGGAGGTCGAATTAGCCCCTGACGTGCTGCTGATCGCCGACCGGAAGAAGCCGCTTGCGCTTGGCGGGGTCATGGGCGGGGAGGCAAGCGCGGTGTCCGGTTCGACCGTCGACGTGTTTCTAGAGGCGGCGTGGTTCAATCCCTCCGCCGTCGCGGGGCTTACACGACGTTTCGCGCTGTCCAGCGACGCGGCTTTCCGCTTCGAGCGCGGCGTGGATTTTACTGCCACCCCAGAGGCAATCGAGCGCGCCACGCGGCTGATATTTGACGTGTGTGGCGGCGCGGCAGGACCCACAAGCGAAGCTGCGGCGACGCTGCCGCAGCGCAAGCCGGTCCGACTGCGCTCGAGCCGCGCGAGCAAGATCATCGGCGTGCAGTTCTCGGATGAGCAGATCGCGGGCCTGCTCAAGCGCCTGCAGCTGCCGCATGCGCGCTCAGGCGGTGAATTCACGGTAACCCCACCTTCGTACCGTTTCGACCTCGAGATCGAAGAGGACATGGTCGAAGAAATCGCGCGGCTACACGGCTACGACAACATTCCTTCGCGGCCGCCGCAGGCTACGCTCACCATGCTCCCCGCTCCGGAGGGCCGCAGGACCCTCTCCGAGCTCAAGCGGATCCTGGTGGACCGCGAGTACTTCGAGGTGGTGAATTTCAGCTTCGTGGAGGCGCAGTGGGAGAGCGATTTCTGCGGCAACGTCGAGCCGATCGCACTGGAAAATCCGATCGCGGCCCAGCTCGACGTGATGCGCTCGAGTCTCATGGGAAGTCTGGTGGCGAATCTACGGTTCAACCTGGCGCGCAAGCTTGACCGCGTGCGCGTTTTTGAGGCCGCCCGCTGCTTTTTGCGCTCCTCCGGCGGAGAGGATCCTCGCGATCCGGCGAGAGCGCTTGCCGGCTACCACCAGCCCCTCCGCATCGGCGGTCTTGCCTGCGGGCCGGCTGCTGCCGAGCAATGGGGGATGAAGCCCACTCGCGACGTGGATTTTTACGACGTCAAGGGCGACGTCGAAGCACTCCTCGCTCCGCGCGAGGCGCGCTTCGCCCCCCTCGCTCATCCGGGGCTGCACCCGGGCCGCTCGGCCAGCGTCCGCCTGGGTGGCACGGCCATCGGTTGGCTGGGCGAACTGCATCCGCGCTGGCAGCGGAAATACGACCTGCCCCAGGCTCCGGTACTCTTTGAACTGGATGTCGCCGGGCTGACTGCGGTGGACATGCCGCAATACCAGGAAATCTCCAAATTTCCCCCCGTGATCCGGGATCGTTCCATGGAGTTTGATGAGGGGATACCGTTCTCGGGCATCCTCGAGGAACTCGCCCGAAATCGCCCCCCCTTGGTTCAGAATATCCGGCTGTTTGACTTCTACCGGGGGAAAGGTGTACAAAGAGGTAGAAAAAGCCTTGCATTTCGGGTAGTTATGCAAGATACTGCAAGGACGTTGACCGATGCGGAAGCGGACGCCGCAATGGCGCAACTAACTGAGCTTCTCGCCGCAAAAT
>VBDE01000189.1 GCA_005883665.1 Betaproteobacteria bacterium | reverse complement strand
TCCGCGAACGTCGCGCGGCAGCAGCTTCCCCGTTTTTCCCGCCAGATAAACGAGAATCGCTCCCGACTCGAAGACCGCGATCGGTTTTCCGTCCGGCCCGTTGCGGTCCACGATCGCCGGAATCTTGTTGTTCGGGCTGATTCTCAGGAACTCCGCTTTGAACTGCTCGCCGATGCGGATGTTCACCGGCCGAACCTCGTACTCGAGCCCGGTTTCCTCGAGCATGATGTGGATCTTGTGCCCATTGGGCGTGGGCCAAGTATGGACTTCGATCATCGGAAGCTTCCTTTCGTTTGCAGGGGTTGTTTCCGCGTTCGGAAAATCAACGGAAGTGGCGCGCCCGGCGGGAGTCGAACCCACAACCCCCAGCTTAGAAGGCTGGTGCTCTATCCAGTTTGAGCTACGGGCACGGGTAAGGCACAGCCGTCTCGGCGGCGGCTGCCGCAAAATCTGGTCGGGGTGGAGAGATTTGAACTCCCGACATCTTGCTCCCAAAGCAAGCGCGCTACCAGACTGCGCTACACCCCGCGGGTGTGGCATCTTACGCCTGCGTACCCGACGTGGTCAACGCGGAGGGCTCAGCAATACCGGGCGAAATTCGCTTGCCCGCCCTGTTGATTTCTGGTATCAAATTGTCTCTCGCTCTCCATGCGGAGATTGTAACTTGGAGCTGCTGCACAAAGCCTTCCCGCCTTACCTGCCGAAAAAGGGCGAGGAGTACATGAATCTCAGACAGCGTGAGCATTTCAAGAGTGTCCTCGAAGCGCTGAAAGTGGAGCTCTCGCAAGACATCGACCGGACCGTCCATGCGATGCAAGACGACGCGACCGTGTTTGCCGATCCCAACGATCGCGCCAGCCAGGAATCGGACATTGCCCTAGAGCTGCGCAACCGCGATCGTGAGCGCAAGCTCATCAAGAAGATCGACGAAACCATCGCGCGCATCGACAAGGATGACTACGGCTATTGCGAGAACTGCGGCATCGAGATCGGCCTGAAGAGGCTTGAAGCCCGACCTACCGCGACATTGTGTATCGACTGCAAGACGCTCGACGAGCTGAGGGAGAAGCAGGTCGCAAAATAGTTCGGGGGCCTCGAGCCAACAAAAAGGGCGCCTTCGGCGCCCTTTTCAGCTTGCGATGGATTTTCAGGACTGCGCCGCGGCGGCCTCTTTGACCGCTTTCATGCTGAGGCGCACCCGGCCCTTCTCGTCGGCCTCGAGCACCTTGACCTTTACCCGCTGGCCCTCTTTGAGGTAGTCGGATACGTTGTTGACGCGCTCCTGGCTGATCTGCGAAATGTGCAGAAGCCCGTCCTTGCCGGGCAGAAGTTGCACGATCGCGCCGAAATCGAGCAGCTTCAGCACCGTGCCATCGTAGACCCTGCCCACTTCGACGTCGGCGGTGATGTCCTCGATGCGTTTCTTTGCGGCCAAGCCACCCTCGGAGTTGACGCAGGCGATCGAGACCGTGCCGTCGTCGGAGATTTCGATCGTGGTTCCGGTCTCCTCCTGCAGCCCTCGGATCACCACTCCACCCTTGCCGATCACGTCGCGGATCTTCTCGGGATTGATCTTGATCTTGATGATACGCGGGGCGTAGCTCGAAATCTCGGCGCGCGATCCCTCCAGCGCCTCCTTCATGACGCCGAGGATGTGCATGCGGCCTTCGCGCGCCTGGGCGAGCGCGACCTGCATGATCTCCTTGGTAATACCCTCGATCTTGATGTCCATCTGCAGTGCGGTCACGCCGCGCTCGGTTCCCGCCACCTTGAAGTCCATGTCGCCGAGGTGGTCCTCGTCCCCCAGAATATCGGTGAGAACGGAGAAGCGCTTGCCTTCCTTGATGAGCCCCATGGCGATACCCGCGACGTGCGCCTTCATAGGCACGCCCGCGTCCATGAGCGCGAGGCTTGCGCCGCAAACCGAGGCCATGGAGGACGAGCCGTTCGACTCGGTAATCTCGGACACGACGCGCATCGAATACGCGAATTCCTCGGCTGCCGGCAAAACCGCCACGAGCGCACGTTTCGCCAACCGTCCGTGGCCTATTTCGCGACGCTTGGGCGAGCCCATGCGACCCGTCTCGCCGGTGGCGTAAGGCGGCATGTTGTAATGGAGCATGAAGCGCTCCTTGTACTCGCCCATCAACGCATCGATGATTTGCTCATCGCGCCCGGTCCCGAGCGTTGCCACCACCAGTGCTTGCGTTTCGCCACGCGTAAAGAGTGCCGAGCCGTGCGTTCGGGGCAGCACGCCCACGCGAACGCCGATCGGCCGAACCGTGCGGGTGTCGCGGCCGTCGATTCGCGCCTCGCCGTCCAGGATCTGGTTGCGGACGATTCGCGATTCGAGCTCGAAGCATATTTCCTTCACCACGTTCGCGTCGGGCCCGCCTTCCTTGCCCACGCCGACCTCTTCGAATACGCGCTTCCAGATACCGTCTATCGCCTCGGAACGCGCCTGTTTCTGGCGCAACGCGAACGCAGCCCGGAGCTCGCTTTCGGCCAGCTCCTTGATGCGGCTTACGAGCGTCTGATCCTTCTCCGCCGGTTTCCAGTCCCAGGCGGGCTTTGCGGCTTCGTCAGCCAATTCGTGGATCGCCTGGATCGCCGCCTTCATTTGCTCGTGGCCGAAAACAACCGAGCCGAGCATGACGTCCTCGGCAAGCTCCTGCGCCTCCGATTCCACCATCAGGACGGCGTGCTCGGTGCCCGCTACCACGAGGTTGAGCTGGCTTTCCTTGAGTTGTGTCGCCGTGGGGTTGAGCACGTATTCGCCGTTGATGCGGCCCACGCGGGCGGCCCCGATCGGGCCGTTGAACGGAATGCCGGAAATAGTCAGCGCCGCCGAGACTCCGATCAATGCCGGAATGTCGGGATCGACTTCGGGATTGCACGAAAGCACGTGCGCAACCACCTGCACTTCATTGTAAAACCCGTCCGGAAACAACGGACGGATGGGCCGGTCGATCAGACGGGAGGTCAGTGTCTCCTTTTCCGAAGGCCTGCCTTCGCGCTTGAAGAAGCCGCCCGGAATCTTGCCAGCGGCATAGGTCTTCTCGACGTAATCGCAGGTGAGCGGCAGGAAGTCCTGCCCTGCCTTGGCCTGCCTCGCTCCAACCACCGTGCAGAGCACGACGGTGTCGTCCATGTTCACCACGACCGCTCCGTGCGCCTGGCGCGCCATTTCGCCGGTTTCCAGCGTCACTTGGCGCGCGCCGTAGGTGAACGTCTTCTTGATGGGGGTTAGCCGCATGGTTCTCTCAGCGGCACCGGGCCGCATCTGGAAATCAAAACGCCCATCGGGATCCCATGGGCGTCGTAGGGGTTACTTTCGCAGGCCAAGTTGCTCGATCAGCTCGTGATATTTCCCGTTGTTCTTTCGCTTGAGGTAATCGAGTATCTTGCGACGCTGGCTCACCATTTTCAGCAATCCGCGCCGCGAATGGTGATCCTTGACGTGTGTCTTGAAGTGGTCGGTCAGCCCGTTTATCCGGGCTGTGAGCAAGGCGATCTGCACTTCCGGGGAACCCGTATCGCCTGCTGCGCGCTGGTGCTGCCGGACGATTTGCGCCTTTTCAGTCACGCTGACCCGCATGCTCTAGCTCTACTCTATTATCTCTTCGCGAAAGGCCGGCATTTTACCTTGAAATCAGCGCCTTCTACAAGCGCACGTTTCAAGACAGCACGAGCAGCCGCTTCGGTTGCAAGGTCCCGTTTGCGTCCACTTGCCCCGTGCCCAGGAACTTCGCGTCCTCGCCGAAGACGGCGATGCTGCCGCTTGCCGAATCGACTGATATCGTCCTCCCCTGCCGGAACTTCGCCGCAAGGGGGGGTTCGAGCGTCAGGCGCGGCCAGGATTGGAGCAAGGATTCCAGGGGCAGGAGCCGCTCGTGTCGTTCCGCAGGCGAAATCGCCTCGAGCGCTTCCAGCGTCATCGACTGTCCCAACGCGAACGGGCCCACAGCGGTGCGCTCCAGGGCCACGAGATGCGCGCCGCAGCCTAGCTCCGCGCCGATATCCTCAGCAAGGACTCGAATGTAGGTGCCCTTGCTGCACTCGACGAACAAGCCGACCGTATTGTCTTCGAACTTCTCCAGCTCGAGTCGACGGATCGCGACGCGCCGCGCGGCGCGTGGAACGTGCTCACCGCGGCGGGCGTAATCGTACAAGGGCCGGCCTCGATGCTTGATCGCGGCGTATCGAGGCGGCAGCTGCTCGATCTCGCCTCGATAGCGCTCCAATGCGGCGAGCAGCTCGTTGCGGTTCACTTTGACTTCGGCGCTCTCGGTGCGCTCGCCGAGCTTCAACTGCGCGCGATAGCTCTTGTCCGCATCGAGTATCCCGCCGGAAAACTTGGTCGCCTCGCCCAACGCAATGACGAGCAAGCCACTTGCAAGTGGGTCGAGCGTTCCGGTGTGGCCGGCGCGCCTCGCGCCGAGGAGGCGCTTCGCTCTTTGCAACACGGCGTTCGAGCTCGGTCCAACCGGTTTGTCGATGAGCAGCACTCCGCTGACTGCCGCGCTCGTATTTTCCACGGGAGCTCAATCCGCTTTCTTTCCGCTCACCGCGGCGTCGATCAGCTGCGAGAGACGCACGCCTCGCTCCACCGAGACGTCGTGCTCGAAGCGTATTTCCGGGGTCACGCGGAGTCTCAGGCGCTTTCCGAGCTGGGCTCGCAGGAATCCCGCCGCGCGATCGAGACCCGCCTCGATCGTCGTCAGGGATTCCGCATCGGCCAAAGTCGTGAAGAAAACCTTGGCATAGGCAAAGTCGGGGGAGACCTCGACCCCGGTGAGGGTGATCATGCCGACGCGCGGATCCTTGAGTTCGGCGCGCAACAATTCCGACAGCTCGCGCTGAATCTGATCGGCGACGCGGCGCAGGCGTTGCTGGTTGGCCATCAGTCGTCCCGTTCAGCCCGGATCAGGAGTGAAGATCCCTGGTTGCGCCGGGCGCTCCCCGGGACGGCGCGAACGTCAAAGTGTCCGCGCCACTTCCTGGACTTCGTAGATTTCGAACTGGTCGCCGACCTTGAGGTCGTTGAAGTTTTTCAGGGACATGCCGCACTCGAAACCGGCTTTCACCTCGCGCACGTCATCCTTGAAGCGCTTGAGGGAATCGATCTCGCCCGTATGGACGACCACGTTGTCGCGCAGCACACGCACCATCGCGTTGCGACGCACGAGACCCTCGAGCACCATGCATCCAGCCACGGCCCCGACCTTGGAGATCTTGAAAACCTGGCGCACGTCGACCAGACCGAGTATGTTTTCTTTTTTCTCCGGCGCCAGCATGCCCGAGAGCGCCGCCTTCACTTCGTCGACGGCGTCATAGATGATGTTGTAGTAGCGCACGTCCACGCCCGAGGCCTCGGCCGCCTTGCGCGCAACCGTATCGGCGCGGGTGTTGAAGCCGATAATCACCGCCTTGGAGGCGAGCGCCAGATTCACGTCGGACTCGGTGATCGCGCCCACGGCGCTGTGCACCACATTGACCTTGACTTCGTCGGTTGAAAGCCGCGTGAGCGCGTGCACCAGCGCTTCCTGGGAGCCCTGCACGTCGGCCTTAATGAGAAGCGCGAGCACCCTCGCCTCGCCCTCGCCCATCTGCTCGAAGATATTTTCCAGTTTGGCGGCCTGCTTCTTCGCGAGCTTCACGTCACGGAACTTGCCCTGGCGGAACAGCGCGATCTCGCGCGCTTTGCGCTCGTCGCCGAGCGCCATGACGTCCTCGCCAGCCGCTGGCACGTCCGACAGGCCCTGGATCTCGACCGGAATCGAGGGACCGGCCTCTTGAACCGGACTTCCGCTCTCGTCGAGCATGGCGCGAACCCGGCCGAAGCTGCTCCCCGCGAGCACGATGTCGCCACGCCGGAGCGTTCCGGATTGAACCAGCACCGTGGCCACCGGTCCGCGGCCCTTGTCGAGGCGCGCCTCGATCACGAGGCCCTTGGCCAGCGTGTCCACCGGAGCTTTCAGCTCGAGCACTTCGGCCTGCAGCAACACCTGTTCCAGCAGCGTATCGATGCCGGCGCCGGTTTTCGCCGACACCGGAACGAACGGCGAATCCCCGCCGTATTCCTCGGGCACCACGGCCTGCGCCACGAGCTCCTGCTTGACCTTTTCCTGGTTCGCCTCGTGCTTGTCGATCTTGTTGATCGCCACCACGATAGGGACCTCGGCCGCCCTGGCGTGATGGATCGCCTCGATTGTCTGCGGCATCACGCCGTCGTCCGCCGCCACCACCAGCACGACGATATCGGTCACCTTTGCACCGCGTGCGCGCATCGCCGTAAAGGCTTCGTGGCCGGGCGTGTCGAGGAACGTGACCACGCCGCGCGGCGTCTGGACATGGTAGGCGCCGATGTGCTGCGTGATGCCCCCCGCTTCCCCCGAGGCGACCTTCGTGCGGCGAATGTAATCGAGCAGCGACGTTTTCCCGTGGTCGACGTGCCCCATCACGGTGACCACGGGCGCGCGCGGCTTCAACTCGGCCTCGTGGTGCTCGGGCGCGTCGGCGAGCAGCGATTCCGGATCGTCGAGTTTCGCCGCCTTGGCCACGTGGCCCATTTCGGTCACGACGATCATCGCGGTTTCCTGGTCCAGCACCTGATTGATCGTCACCATGTTGCCCAGTTTCATCAGCACCTTGATGACTTCGGCGGCCTTGACCGACATCTTGTGGGCGAGATCACCGACGGAAATGGTCTCCGGCACCATGACCTCGCGCACGACCGGCTCGGCGGGCGCGCTGAACTGCTGCACGCCTTCGGCGACCGGTGCGACGGCGGTTTTGTGCCTGCCCTTGGGGTTATGCCAACCGGAGGCCCCCTGCACGTCTCCGCGCGTCTTGATCGTGCGGCGCTTGACGCCTTCGTCCTTCCAGACCTTGATTTCCTTCGCCTTCTTCGCACCCTTCTTTTCCGCTCCCGGTGCCACCTTCGGCTTGTGCAGCGTCGTGTCGGAGGCGGGAGCCGGCGCCTTCGCTTCGCTCGGCTTGCCCTCGGCGAGCTTGCGCTCGCGCTCCTGTTTCTCGGCCAAGTCCGCGGCCTGCCGCGCCGCCAACTCCTCGTTCCGGCGCTGTTCCTCTTCGCGGAGCTCCGCTTCGCGCGAATCGACCGCGCCCCCGGAAGGACCCGGCACTTCCGCGGGCGCGCCCGGCTCCGCGTCGCGCTTGACGAAGATGCGTTTCTTCTTGACTTCGACCTGGATGGTGCGCGCTTTGCCGCTCGCATCCGACTTCTTGATGATCTCGGAGGTCTGCTTGCGCGTCAGGGTGATCTTGTTCTTGGGTTCCGATGAGCCGTGCGACTTGCGCAGGTATTCCAGGAGCCGGGTCTTGTCCTGCTCCGAAAGAACGTCTTCGGCCACCTCCTTGTGCACGCCTGCGGCCCGTAACTGCTCGAGCAGCACCGACGGCGGCACTCTCAGCTCGCCGGCGAATTGGGCAACGCTCGTCTGGGCCATGGGCCAGCCTTACTCCTGGGCAAACCAGTGTTCACGAGCCTTCATGATCAGGCTCTTGGCACGCTCGGCATCGACTCCTGCCATCTCGACGAGGTCGTCTGTGGCGAGATCGGCCAGGTCGTCGCGAGTCTTCACCCCCGATCTGGCGAGCTTCGTCGCCAGGTCCTTGTCCATACCCTCGAGGCCGAGCAGAGCCGGATCGAGGTTTTCCGCCTGCTCCTCGCTCGCGATGGCCTGCACCAGGAGCGCGTCGCGGGCGCGGTTGCGCAGCTCGCTCACCGTGGCCTCATCGAAACCCTCGATCTCCATCATCTCGTTGATGGGCACGTAAGCCACCTCCTCGAGAGTCGAGAAGCCTTCCTGGATGAGCGTATTCGCGACCTCTTCGTCGACGTCGAGCCGCTCCATGAAGAGCTTCCTCACCGAGGAGGCTTCTTCCTCGTTCTTCTTCTGCGATTCCGCCTCGGTCATGAGATTGATCGTCCAGCCTGTCAGCTCGGAGGCGAGACGCACATTCTGACCGCTTCGTCCGATTGCAATCGCGAGATTCTCCTCGTCCACGACCACGTCCATGCTGTGCTTGTCCTCGTCGACAAGGATCGATGACACCTCGGCCGGCGCGAGCGCGCCGATCACGAACTGGGCCGGATCCTCCGACCACAGCACGATGTCCACACGCTCGCCCGCGAGTTCCTGCGTCACCGCCTGCACCCTCGCCCCGCGCATGCCGACGCACGTGCCGATCGGGTCGATACGCTTGTCCCGGGAATGCACGGCAATCTTCGCGCGAATGCCCGGGTCGCGCGCGGCCGACTTGATCTCGAGCAGTCCTTCCTCGATTTCAGGGACTTCGAGCCGGAACAGCTCCATGATGAATTCGGGCGCAGTGCGCGACAGAACCAGCTGCGGCCCGCGCACATTGCGGTCGATGCGCATGACGAAGGCGCGCACGCGGTCGCCCACCCGCAGATTCTCCTTGGGGATCATCTGGTCGCGCGGCAGCACCGCCTCGACGCGCCCGACCTCGATGATCGCGTTGCCGCGCTCGACGCGCTTGATCGCGCCGTTGATGAGCTTTTCGCCGCGGGCGAGAAAATCGTTCAGCAGCTGCTCGCGCTCGGCGTCGCGGATCCTTTGGAGGATGACCTGTTTCGCAGTCTGCGCGCCGATGCGGCCGAAATCGATCGGCTCGAGCGTCTCCTCGATATAGTCCCCGAGCTGGATGTCCGGGTACTGCTTCTGCGCTTCCGAGAACGCGATCTGCTGGGACGGAATCTCCACCGCTTCATCAGCCACCACCTGCCAGCGGCGAAAGGACTCGAAATCCCCGGTATTGCGGTCGATCGCGACGCGCACGTCGACGTCCTCGTTGAAGCGCTTCTTCGTCGCGGAAGCGATCGCCATCTCCAGGGCGCCGAACACCACGTCCTTGTGGACGTTCTTCTCCCGGGCGAGCGCGTCCGCCTGCAGCAGCAGCTCGCGGCTCATGTACCCTTCCGGCATCATGGCTTGGGCACCAGGCGCGCGCGGTCGAGGTCGGCGAGGTCGAACGCGAGCCGGCCGCTGTCGTAGTCGAATTCGACCCGGTCGCCTTCCACGGCGCGCACGGTGCCGGTGAAATTCCTGCGGCCGTTGACCGGGTGGCGCAGGCGCACCCGTGCCTCACAGCCGGCAAAGCGGGCGAAATCCGCCGCCTTTTTCAACCTGCGGTCCAGGCCCGGTGAGGAAACCTCCAGCCGGTCGTACTCGATCCCCTCGACTTCGAGTACCCGCTGCAGCTGCCGGCTCACGGCCTCGCAGTCGGCAAGGGTCACCCCGGCCTGGGTCCGTCCTAGCTCATGTGTCTTCTCAATAAACACGCGTAACATCCTACCGTTATTGATATATTCGAAATCAGCCAATTGGTACCCGAGCCCACGGACGGTGTGCTCGAGCAAGGGCTCAAGCGCGTTCACGACCACGCGCAACTCCTAGGCATAAATAAAAAATGGGCTCGAAAGCCCATCTCAGAAACGGCGAAAGTATAGCAAGAAACTTCATCCGGAACAACGGAAAGTCTTTCCCGGAGCCGCCTCCAACAGCCACGCGGCCTCTTTGGGCTCGAGCTCGCGCCATTGGCCTCGACGCAGATGAGGCGGCAACCGGATTGGCCCGAAGCGCACGCGCATCAGGCGGCTCACGGTGATCCCGAGCGACTCGAACATGCGCCTGACCTCGCGGTTGCGCCCTTCGCGCAGCACGACCTGGTACCAGCGGTTCGATCCGCTGCCCCCGCCCGAGGAGATGCTGTCGAACCTGGCTGGGCCGTCGTCGAGAGCGACCCCCTCAGCGAGCCTACGGAGTTGTTCGCGCGAGAGCTCGCCCCGCACCCGCACCGCGTACTCGCGCTCGATCTCGTTGCTCGGATGCATGAGCCGGTTGGCGAGCTCGCCGGAGTCGGTGAAGAGCAGGAGCCCGCCGGTATTGAAGTCCAGCCGGCCGATCGCGATCCAGTGACCGCCCCGAATTCTCGGCAGATTGTCGAACACGGTCGGCCTGCCTGACGGATCGCGCGTCGTGACGAGCTCACCGGCCGGCTTGTGGTAGATCAGCAGGCGCGGCGCGCGCTCTTCGAATCGCAGGGAGACCGGGTGCCCGTCGAGCGCGACGCGATCGGCCGGTCCGACGCGCAGTCCCAATGCCGCACGCGCGCCGTTCACTCTGAGCCTGCCGGAGACGATCGCCGCTTCCATGTCGCGGCGCGAGCCGAGACCCGAGCGCGCGAGGACCTTGTGCAGCTTTTCGGTGGAAACCGCGCGGCTACGCCGGACTCGGCTGGGCCGTTGCGGGCTCGTCGGGCGCGGGCTGCGGAGCGGGCTGCGGTGTCTGCGTGAGATCAAGCGTCTTGGCGATGTCTTCAAGGGGCGGCAATTCCCGCAATGAGCGCAGGCCGAGGTCATCGAGGAAAGTCCGGGTGGTCGCGTACAGAGCCGGCCGGCCCGGCACCTCCTTGTGTCCGATCACTTCCACCCAGCCGCGCGCTTCCAGGCGCCCTATCACCTCGGCTGAAACGGTGACGCCGCGTACCTCCTCGATGTCGCCGCGCGTCACCGGCTGCCGATAGGCGACGATGGCAAGCGTCTCGAGCACGGCACGCGAGTAGCGGGGCGCCTTTTCGGGATGGATGCGCTCGAGGAATTTCTGGTACGAAGCGCGCGTCTGGAAGCGCCAGCCGCTCGCGGTCGCCGCGAGCTCGACGCCGCGGTCCTTCCACGCCTCGCGCAGTTCCTCGAGCAGCCTGCGGATCGTGTCTGCGCCGATCTCCTCGTCGAACATCTTGCGCAGCTCCGAGATCGGAAGCGGCTCCTGCGCGGCGAGCAGAGCCGCCTCAAGCACGATCTTCACTTCATTCGGGCCGAGCATGAGCCAGCTTCACGTAGATGGGCGCGAAAGATTCTGACTGCGTGACCTCGATCAGACTTTCTCTGACGAGCTCGAGCACCGCGAGGTAATTGACGATAAGCACCGGCACGCCATGCCCTGGTTCGAACAGCTCGCCGAACTCGGCGAAGCCGCCGCCTCGCAGCCGGCGCAGGATGAGGCTCATGTGCTCGCGCACCGAAAGCTCCTCGCGGGTGACACGGTGGTGCTGCATCATTTTCGCACGCACGAGGAGAGCGCGCCACGCCTCCTGAAGATCCGCAACGTTCACTTGCGGCAGGCGCTGCGCGAGAGACTGTTCGATCCAGATTTCCACGGGGAAAAAGTCCCGCCCGAGCTGCGGCAGCGCGTCGCAGTTCGGCGCGCGGGTCTTCGCCTTCCGCGCCCGGCATCGCCGGGCGCGGAAGGAGCATGCGCGATTTGATTTCCATCAGCATCGCCGCCATGACCAGGTACTCGGCGGCCAGTTCGAGATTCTTCGTGCGCATCACCTCGACGTACTCGATGTACTGCTCGGTGAGCCGCGCCATGGGGATGTCGAGGATGTCGAGGTTCGCCCTGCGGATGAGGTAGAGCAGCAGATCGAGCGGCCCCTCGAAGGTATCGAAGAAGACCTCGAGCGCGTCGGGCGGGATATACAGGTCCTGCGGCAGCTCGGTAAACGGTTCGCCGCGCACTTTGGCTACGAGCGCGCTCGGCGCGCTGGCCACGGGCGCACCCGTCAAGGGAGTTGGCGGCACCGGTGCCGGGAAGGTGCGCTGCACCGGCTCGCTCACGTGTAGGCGAGCCCCATCGCTCCGCGCACCTCGCGCATGGTCTCCCGCGCGAGCTTGCGCGCCTTTTCGCACCCGTCGGCGACGATGTTGCGAACCAGGGTCGGATCGTCGAGATACTTCTGGGCGCGCTCCCGCATGGGGCCTTGCTCCGCGAGCACCGCATCGATCACCGGCTGCTTGCATTCGAGGCAGCCTATGCCGGCGGTGCGGCAGCCCTGGTTCGCCCACTGCCGGGTCTTTTCATCGCTGTAGACCAGGTGGAACTGCCAGACCGGGCACTTGTCGGGATCGCCCGGATCGCTGCGCTTCACTCTGGCCGGGTCGGTCGGCATGGTGCGGATCTTTTTCTTGAGCGATTCCGCGTCCTCGCGGAGTGAAATCGTGTTGTCGTAGGATTTCGACATCTTCTGCCCGTCCACCCCGGGAAGCTTGGACGCTTCGGTCAACAAGGCTTCAGGCTCGAGCAGGATCATCCGGCCTCCCCCTTCGAGAAACCCGAACAGGCGCTCCCGGTCGGCGACCGACAGATTTCCCTGCTTGTCGAGCAGCGCGCGCGCCGCTGCCAGCGCTTCGGCGTCGCCCTGTTCCTGGTACTTGGTGCGCAGCTCCATCACCACCTTTGCCTTGCGGCTGCCCAATTTCTTCGCGGCGGCCTTGGCCTTGTCCTCGAACCCGGGCTCGCGGCCATAGACATGGTTGAAGCGCCGCGCCACCTCCCGCATCATCTCGATGTGCGGCACCTACTTTGCGCGGTACACGAGCACGTCCGCCGCCTGCAAGAGCGGGTAGCCGAGAAAGCCGTAGGTGGAAAGGTCTCGGTCGATGAGCTTTTCCTGCTGGTCCTTGTAGCTCGGTACCCGCTCGAGCCAGCTGAGCGGCGTGATCATCGAAAGCAGCGTGTGCAGCTCGGCGTGCTCCGGAATGCGCGACTGGATGAACAGCGTCGCCTGCGCGGGGTCAATGCCGGCCGCCAGCCAGTCGATCACCATGTCCCAGGCGCTCTCTTCGATCACCTCGGGCGTTTCATAGTGCGTGGTGAGCGCGTGCCAGTCGGCGACGAAGTAGAGGCAAGGATACTCGCTCTGCAGCTTCACCCAGTTCTTGAGCGCGCCGTGGAAATGCCCAAGGTGCATCGCACCCGTGGGGCGCATGCCGGAGACCACGCGTTCTTCGTACATTTAGATTGGATGCAGTTGAAAGATCGTCGTGATAACCGATTTCGATACAGACATTATCGGATCGAGGAACATGCCGAGAATGTTGTATCCGTACGAGCTGATAACAACGAGTCCAAGGAGAATCGGCAATCCAAAGGGTTCGAGTCTTGAAAAACTCAACGCGAGCGGATCGGGAAGCAGGGAAAAGACAATCCGACCCCCATCAAGCGGAAGAATCGGCAACAGATTCAGCGCCATGAAAACGAGATTCACTTCAATACCCGCAATGGGCACTTGAAGCAGGAAATCGCTTTGTCTGAGCCCCGACAGCGCTCCTACCTTGAACGCGGCAGCCCACCCGATAGCCATCGCCAGATTTGCCGCCGGGCCCGCAAGAGCCACCCAAAGCATGTCTCGCTTGGGACGTCGCAGGGCATGAAAATTGACCGGCACGGGCTTCGCCCATCCGAACATAATTCTTCCACCGGATACGAATAGCATGACCACCGGCAGAAAAATGGTGCCAACCAGATCGATGTGACGTGCCGGATTGAGGCTGATTCGCCCGAGCATGAAAGCTGTCGTGTCGCCGAAGTAGCGGGCGACATAACCGTGAGCGGCTTCGTGCAAAGTGATCGCGAAGATGACCGGCACGGCGAAAACCGCGATCATCTTAGTGACCTCATTGAAATCCATGGCCGGCGCGCTCGCTCTAACGCGTCATTTTATCAGAGCCGCCCTGGCGCCCCGCGCGTTCTACCAGTCATGCCAGACGGGTTTCAGATCTCCGGGCAGCTGCGGCAGCGCGCCGAGATCGGCCCTGCTCTCCCCCTTGCCGTGATAATCGGAGCCGCGCGAGGCGGCGAGGCCGAATTCGCGCGCAATGCGGGCGAATTCGAGATATTGCTCCGGCGAGTGGCTTCCGGTAACGACCTCGATTCCGGCGCCGCCGCAGTCCCTGAACTGCGCGAGAAACGCGTGCAACTCGCGCTTGGAAAAGTTGTAGCGGCCCGGGTGCGCGACGACGGCGATTCCGCCGCTTGCGCGGATCCAGCTCACGGCGTCCGCTAGAGAGGCCCATTGGTGCGGGACGAAGCCCGGCTTGCCTTTCACGAGGTAGCGCTGGAACACGCTCTTTACGTCCGGCGCCCGGCCCGTCTTCACCAGGTGACGCGCGAAGTGCGAGCGGCTGATGAGGCTCGGGTTGTCGGCGTACGTCTTCGCCCCCGCCAGGCTGTCGGGGATTCCGGCGGCTTCGAGCGCATCGCCCATTTTCTCTGCCCGCCTTGCCCGGCCTTCCCGGATCGATTCGAGCCCGGACCGCAAGACCGGGGCTTCCGGGTCGATCTGCAGCCCGACGATGTGAACCGTGGTCCCCTCCCAGGTCACCGAAATCTCGACGCCATCGACGAAGCGAACTCCTTCCGATTCGGCCTTGGCGCGCGCCTCGGCGAGCCCCGACACGCCGTCGTGATCGGTTAGCGCGAGCATCTCCACCCCGTTTGCCGCGGCCCGCGCGACGAGCTCCTCGGGTTTGAGCAAACCGTCGGAAGCGGTGGAGTGACAATGCAGATCGATATTCAACGAGGCATCTTACCCGAGAAACTCTTCGATCACCGCAGCGAGCCGCTCGGGTTGATCGTGATGGACCATATGGCCGGCGCCGGCGATCACGCGTTCCGTCAATTTCCGGAAACACGCCTTGCGCGCGGCGAGATCGGCGCTCGAGAGCTTTAGCATCTCGGGCGCTTTCGATTCGGCGCCCACCACCCAGAGCACGGGCGCGGCGACTTTGCGCCAGCAGGCCTCGGCTTCCTCAAGCCGGTAGAGAACCGGATTGACGAGCTTGTGCGCGGGATCGCTCGCGAGCTCGACGCGGCCGTCGGGCTTCGACCTGCCCCAGTGCGGCGCGAGGAACGAAGCCTTTTCGACGCTCAAACGGGAATTGTTGCCGCGCAGGCGCTCGGCCAGCGCTTCGAAGTTTTCGTAGTCGCGAAATGCGGGCTTTTCGCGAAGCTCGGCGAGCCAGCGCGCGTAGCGCTCAGGAGCCTTCTCCGCTCGCGTCCCCGTGAGCCCAAGACCCTCCAGGTTGACGAGGCTCGCCACGCGCTCGGGCCGGATGCCGGCGTACATCGCGGCGACATTGCCGCCCATGCTGTGGCCGATGAGCGTGGCGGGAGCAGCCGGCTGGAAGTGCTCGAGCAGCCGATCCAGATCGGCAAAATAATCCGGGAACCAGTAGCTGTCGCTCTTCGCCCATTCGCTCAAGCCGAATCCACGCCAGTCCGGCGCGATTACGCGCCAGTTTCCGCGCAGCGCGTCCACCAGGAACTGGAACGAGGCCGACACGTCCATCCAGCCGTGCAGCATGAAAAGCTTAGTCGCGCGCTCATCGCCCCAGCAGCGGCAGTGGTAACGCAGGCCGCGGATCTCGACGAACTCGGACTGACTCGGCTTCATGAAGCGCGTGATGATAGCAGGCGGCGGAACCGCGGCGCGCTTCCGATATAATCGGCCGCAATCATGGCGGTCTACTCACTCGGCGAGCGCAAGGTCGTGTTCCAGGGCGAGGAGTGGTTCATCGCGCAGAACGCCACCGTCATCGGCACCGTGGTCCTGCACAACCAGGCGAGCGTCTGGTTCAACTCCGTCGTCCGCGGCGACAGCGACATCATCACCATCGGCGAGCGCACCAACATCCAGGACGCCGCGGTCCTGCACGCCGATCCGGGCATCCCGCTCACGCTGGGGAAGAACGTCTCCGTCGGCCACCAGGCCATGCTGCACGGCTGCACCATCGGCGACGGCTCGCTCGTCGGCATCGGCGCGATCATCATGAACCACGCGGTGATCGGCAGCGGCTGCATCATCGCCGCCGGCGCCCTCATCCCCGAAGGCAAAACGTTTCCCGACGGCGTCCTCATCCTCGGCTCGCCGGGTAAAGTCGTGCGCGAGCTGGAGCGCGAGGAAAGGGACGAACTCCTGAAAAACGCCGACATCTACGTCCGGCGCGCGAAGCTCTACCGCGAGAAGCTGAAGCCGCGGGAGAGCTAGCCGTTCAGTCGCAGCCTCGGGACGAATCGCTGCTCAACTACCCGACGCAGGCCACCCCCACGGTCGCCCGAATTATTTCACAGGCGAATCAGCCCGTTGACCTTTTTTTTGCGCGGGATACAAACTACTGCGCAACCATACGGTCCGATGACGCACTGATTCAAAGGGCTTTGAGCCAATCATAATCCAATTATGATTATGCTCAACCGCACTTTTGCGGTCTATTGGAAGTTGGGCGTCAAGAAAGGGCAACGTACGCTTTCGACCGGACACTAGGGTGTACTCTGAGATCCGACCAGGATCAGGAAGGAATACTGTGGCTCAATTACTGCGTGCCTTTGCGCTGCTTTTGATCGGAACGATCTGGTGTTCCGAAGTCCTTGCGCAGGAATATCCAACCAAACCGATCAAACTTATCGTCACTTTTTCGCCGGGCGGATTTACGGACGTCACGGCGCGCTTCGTCGCCCAGCACTGGACGGAACGGTTCGGGCAACCTGTCGTGGTTGAAAACAAGCCGGGCGCCGCTACCGTTATTGGCACCGATGCGGTCGCCAAAGCTGCGCCCGATGGGTATACGCTCCTCTACACTGGGGCCAGTACCTTCAGTATCAATCCCATCGTGCTGAAGGACCTTCCTTATGATCCGCTGAAAAGCTTTGCGCCTATCGGTATCGTAGGCACCACACCTATGATGGTTCTCGCGAATCCCTCGGTTTCGGCGCGCAACATAGGCGAACTGACCGTCCTGATTTCCGCCAAGCCCCGCGAATACAGCTACGGCTCTTTTGGAACCGGGACCACATCGCACTTCGCCGGAGAACTTCTGTGGTCTGCGCTCGGGATCAAGTCGCTGCTGCACGTCCCTTACAAGGGCAGCGGTCCATTGATGGCCGCTTTGGTTTCTGGGGAGGTTCCCTTGTCGATTGACACTGTGGTCGTCGCGGCCCCGCAGATTCGTGCCGGCAAGATCAAGGCAATTGCCGTGACAACCGCCGCGCGGTCGTCGCTGTTACCGAATGTCTCCACGCTGGCCGAGTTGGGCTACCCGGGAATCGATGTAGGAGCATGGGTTGCTCTTGCGGCACCTGCAGGCACTCCCGACCACGTGCTTAGAAGACTGCGGTCCGAGACAGCGAGGCTTCGCACCGTCAAGGACATTCAAGAAAAGTTTGCGGCGATAGGTGTAGACGTCGTCGGCTCCTCGCCGGAGGAATTTACCGCCAAGGTAACGGGCGAAATTCGGAGGTATTCCCAGGTGGCAAAGGAAGCGAACATTCGAGCGGAGTGAGGCCCGGGTCCTTCGTCGTCCGGAGCATCGGTCGGCGAATCACCGCTTCTGGCCGATTTCGGACCTCGGATGTGCCGTGGAGATTGACGCCCAACAACACGGTAGGTCGCACATTCGCTTATGGCAGGCTTGCGTGCCCGAGTCGTGATCGACGATTGCAGAGTCGCGATTGAGACCTTGGACGAGTGCGAATTCGGACCCGAGTGGCGCCGAAGTTGGGTTACGGTCGTGACGCTACCGAGAGCGGTAGGTCACGTTCTGCAAAAGGTTGATGCTCGGACCGATGCACGAATGGCCGAGATGATCCGCCATGTCGTTGGCCGTCGGCGACGGTCAAATTGTTACGGTGACTCGGGCCCCCGGGCGAATTGCATATGCACGCCTTCAACGAAGGCCCGTTCGTCGGCAGACACCAAGTGGCCGTCGCCAAAGCGGCGCTTGCGTGGTGGGAGTCTTATTTGGCTGAAGTCGAAACACGCTTGCGTGAATGACGCTGCAACCTAATACTGCGCTCCAGCCGACAGTCGGTGGGAAGCCGGCGCCTGCGGCTGAGCTCAAACGTTAGACGGCATCAAATGTGTCACCGGCGCGTAGCTTTTTAACTGGCCATGGACTCGAACCTGACCGCCGACGATTTTGACTGGCTGCGGAAACTGAAGGGTGCCACAGACGCGAAACGCGATCCGCCGCCAATTCCGACTGATATCGCAGCCAAGCTCCGTGCATTCGGTCTCGCAAAGCCGAATACCTTAGGCGCCCTCGCAATTACATCCGAAGGCCGTGATGCGTTGTTGGAGCAAGACATGCGCGACGCCGAAGACCGCTAGCTCGCCTGTTCGGCGGCGGTCCAAGGTGTGTGTGTACTGGAGCTATGACACGAGAATAGGAAACTCTGGCTATGAGATCACCGATTCTCCTTTGGCTGTTGATTTCGCTCGCTGGGCTAGCGAGCGCCGTTCATGCACAAACGTTCCCCTCGAAGCCCGTGCGCATCATCGTGCCCTTTCCTCCCGGCGGCGCGGCCGACGTCACGAGCCGGCTTCTCGGGGAGCACATGGCGAAGGGTCTGGGGCAGGCGGTGATCGCGGAGAATCGCCCCGGCGCGGGGGCGGTCATCGGGTATGAGCTCGCCGCGCGCGCCGCAGGCGACGGCCACACGCTGCTGGTGGTGTTTCCGAGCTTCGTCATCAATCCGTCGGTCAAGCCGGGGCTCCGGTACGATCCCCTGAGGGACTTCGAGGCCGTCGGGCAGACGATTTCGGTGCCGATGGTATTCGCGGTCAATCCCACGGTGCCGGCAAAATCGCTCGACGAGCTGGTCGCGCTCGCGCGAGCGAAACCAGGCACGATCGCCTACGGAACGCCAGGCGCCGGCACCACGCACCACGTGATCGGCGAGACGTTCAGGCTCGCCGCGAACGTCAACATCGTCCACGCGCCGTTTCAGGGTGGCGGCCCCGCGATCACCGCCGCGGTCGGCGGCCATATCCCCATGGTGCTCGCCAATGTGTCCGAGGTCGTCTCCTTCGCGAAAGGCGGGAAGATGCGTCCGCTCGCCGTGACGACCGCGGAGCGCGCGGACGCGATGCCCGAGGTGCCGACGGTGCGCGAGGTCGGTTATCCCGAAGTCGAATCGACGAACTGGAGCGGCTTCGTCGTCCCCGCGGCGACGCCGCCTGCGGCGATCGCACGATTGAACGCCGAGCTGGGCCAGGCCTTGCGCAACGCCGAGATACGGGAAAAACTGAAGACCTACGGGATGTCCCCGGCCCCCGGAACACCGGAAGCGTTCGGCGCGTTCCTGCAATTCGAATCGGCGCGCTACGCTAAAGTCGTGCGCGAAGCGGGAATCAAAGCCGACTGAAAGGGAGAAAACATGAAAGCACTGCTTGCCACCTGTGCGCTTGCCATCTCCTTCGGAACCGGCTCAACCGCTACGGCTCAAAGCTACCCGCCTAATGGATCGAACATCCCAGCGGTGACTTTGAACGGAAGCCCGGCGATCCAGCAGCCGGCTCCAAACTCCGCGAATCAGCAATCCGCATGGAACACGGAACTGGCCGGCCACAGCGATCTGCAAGGACGTTCGGCGTACCAACCCATCATCATCAACGAAAATGGGCGCGAGATCGCCTACGTCGGTCACCACACGGGCAAGATGCCCAATCCACTCACCGGTGTCGTCGAAGGCAACGGAACTTCGATCGTCGACGTCACCGATCCCGCGAAGCCCAGGTACCTCGCTCACATCCCGGGCCCTGCCGAAGGAGGAGACGAAGCCGGCGGCGCCCAGATGGTGCGCGTGTGCGGCGGAAGCGTCCTGCCGCACGGGGTGAAAGGCAAGTGGTACCTTTTGCGAACGCTCGGCTCAACGGCGCACGAGATCTACGACGTCACCGACAAGGCCCGTCCAGCCCGTCTGACCACCATCGTCGACGCCCTCACCGGCACGCACAAGAGCTGGTGGGAATGCGATACGGGGATTGCCTATCTGGTTGCGAACAACTCCGCCGAAGGGTGGAAGGGCAACCATCTGAAGATCTACGATCTGAGCGATCCCGCGAAGCCCGTGTATATCCGCGACTTCGGGCTGCTCGGCCAGCAGCCGGGCGCCACGTCATTCCTGGGCGTGCAGGCGGGCATTCCGATTCATGGCCCCATCTCGGCCGGGGTCGCGAAGAACCGCGTGTACGCAGCCTACGGCACGGGGGCGAACGGCGTCGTCCAGATTCTCGACCGGAAAAAACTGCTGACCGCCTTCACCAACGCCCTGAAGCCGACGGCCGAAGAAATGCTCGCGCCGCAGGTGGGAACCATCGTCATGTCGCCCGACCAGGGCGCGCACACCGCGATGCCGATGTATGGCGTGCCGATTCCGGGATTCCAGGGCCATTCGGTGCTGAAAACCCGGGACCTCCTTGTCGTCGCTTCGGAACAGGGGCGCGGCGAGCACTGCAAGCCGGGCCCCGGCGCAAACCGTCCCGCTCCGCACTTCGGATTCCTGCTCGACATCACGAATGAACCGACCCCATGGCCTCTCGCGACCTTCCACGTGCCCGAGAACCCGGGAGATTTCTGCGGCCGGGGCGGACGATTCGGCGCCCACGCGGGCACGGAGTCGTTCTATCCCCCGTACTACGGGAAGCTCGCCATCTTCTCGTGGTTCAACGCGGGCACCCGCGTCTTCGACATCCGCAACCCGTTTGCCGTGCAGGAGGTCGCCTATTTCATTCCCGCGCCGAACAAGAATACGATGGCTTTCTGCGCGGATGGAGTGAGCCATCCGGACGGCGATCCGAAGATCACTCCCGCGTGCACCAAGGTGATACAGACCAACAACGTCGAGGTCGACGATCGCGGTCTCATCTACAGCGCCGACCGGGCGGGCACGGGACTGCACATCATCCGGCTCACGGGGCGCGCGGCGCGGGTCGCGGCAAAGTGACGCGCGCTGCGGCGCCTCACTTCGGCGCCATGCGGATCGCGCCGTCCAGCCTGATCGTCTCCCCGTTCAGCATCTCGTTCTCGACGATCTGCCGGACGAGCTGCGCGTAATCCGCCGGCTTGCCCAGGCGCGGCGGAAACGGCACCTGCTTGGCGAGCGCCTCCTGGACCTCCTTCGGCATGCCGAGCAGCATCGGGGTCTCGAAGATGCCCGGAGCGATGGTGCAGACGCGGATTCCGTCGCGCGAGAGGTCGCGCGCGATGGGGAGCGTCATGCCGACCACGCCGCCTTTCGAAGCCGAATAGGCAGCCTGTCCGATCTGGCCGTCGTAGGCGGCGACCGAAGCGGTGTTGACGATCACGCCGCGCTCGCCGGCGGCATTCGGCTGCCCTTTCGCCATCGCGACCGCCGCGAGCCGGATCATGTTGAAGGTGCCGATGAGGTTGATGCCGATCACGCGCGAGAACGACGCGAGCGAGTGCGGGCCGTCCTTCTTCACCGTGCGCTCGGCGATCGCGATGCCGGCGCAGTTCACCAGGCCTTGCAGCGCGCCGAAATTCTTGAGCGCCGCGTCCACCGCGGTTTGGCCGTCCGTTTCGTGAGTGACGTCGCACTTGGCGAAGCGCGCCTTTTGCCCGAGCTGCTTCGCGATGGCTTCGCCTTTGTCGGCCTGAAGATCGGCGATCACGACGTTCGCGCCGGCTTCGGCGAGCATCTTGACGGTTCCTTCGCCGAGGCCCGAGGCGCCGCCGGTGACGATGAACGTGCTGCCTTTGAGCTGCATAGGTTCCCTCAGCCTTTCTTTGCCGGTTTTTTCTTCTCCGGCATGAGCCCCGCCCGGTCGCGCAGCAGCGGATCCAGACCGTTCTTTGCGACGAGATAAATCCAGCGCTCGAGCTTTTTCTCGCGCTCCACCTTCTCGATGAGCTTCTTGCGGCGTTCCTCGAACTCCTTGTCGTTCTTCGCCTTGTCCTCCGTTTTCTCGCCCTTCGCCGGCGTGCGTGTTTTGCGAGGCTCGCCTGCGACCGCCACCCCGACATAGTAATTGTCGCCGGCCTGCTTACCGATTCTCAGCGTATAGCTCAAGCCGTCGAAGGTGTCCGCCCTGATGACGATCGCATGATCGAGCCCGGTGTCGGTCTTGCCGGGGTCGGCGACCACGTCGACGAGGTTCACCCAGCCGAGCGAGCTCGCAAGGTCGGTCGCCTTCTGCAGATCGGGCCGTTCCTTCGATCCGGCCAACTTCCAGTCGGCGGACTCGGTCTGGCGCGCCACGCTCCAGCGCTCTCTTCCGTCCTTCGACGACGAAATCGATTTGGCGCCTTCGGCCCGAAGGAGATCCTTGACGAGCCATTGATCGGGCTTGGATTCGACTTCGGTCAGCGGCTCACCGACGGCGAGCATCGTGCCGGTTTCTCCACCCATGGTGAGATAACGGCCCGTCGCCTCGGTCTCGCCGCGCGAAAGCGAGGCGACGGGCGAGCTCTTCACGATTTTCTTTCCCAGAAGCAGCTGCCCGAGCGTGCCGCCCTTTGCGTCCTTCAGCTCGATCGCCGTCCCCGCGCCCGCCAGCTTGTCCTTCGGCTCGAGGAGCTCCAAGCGGGCGCGCTGGCTCTCGGGGAGGGGTTCGCTCTGCACGATCTTAAGTTCGGCGAGCTTCACGAGAAGCGCCGCGATGCGATCGGTGTCGGCCGCGAAGCCGGCGCGCTCGCGCACGCTCCAGCCGGTATCGCCCCGCACCAGGTGCAGCTCACCCGACGAATCCCGAATCGCGATCTCGGCGACCTCGCTCAAACGCAGGCCCGGGATCGCCTTCTGCCCGGCGCGCGAATCAGCGGCTGTCCAGGCCGAGCGGTCGGACAGGACGACGGCTGCGCCCGCCGCGGCGAGGATCGCGAGCACCGCGAGCGCGATGAAGAATTGCCTGCGGTTCATATTGCGGGCGTCCTGCGGCGGCGCAGGACCGCGAGCCCGATGCCGGCCAACGCGACGAGCAAGGGCGTCAGCGCGATGTTCGCCACCTTGGTCCAGAA
>VBDE01000292.1:1881-5782 GCA_005883665.1 Betaproteobacteria bacterium | reverse complement strand
TGGTCGCGCGCCAGTTCCGCGAGGAGCGCATCGATCTCCGCGCCGATCATAAGGCGGTGCGCGTGCTCCGGGAGGGCGGCGAGAAGCTGCTTTTGTGCGAGCGCGGCGGGAAGGAGGTCCGCATCCCGTTCGACGAGCTGCTGTGCGCGGTCGGCCGTGTCGCCAATACCGAGGGGTACGGCCTGGAGGAGCTTGGAATCGAGCTGGGCCGTGCGCGCACCGTGAGCACGAACGAATACCTGCAGACCCTTTATCCCAACATCTACGCCTGCGGCGACGTCGCCGGCCCGTATCAGTTTACGCATACCGCTTCGCACCAGGCCTGGTACGCGGCGGTGAACGCGCTCTTCGGGGGCGTGAAGAGATTTCGCGCCGACTACTCCGTGATCCCCTGGGCGACGTTTACCGATCCCGAGGTCGCCCGCGTGGGGCTGAACGAAACCGAGGCGAACGAGAGAAACGTCGCTTACGACGTCACGAAGTACGCTCTCGAAGACCTCGACCGCGCGATCGCCGACGGCGAGACGACGGGGGTGGTCAAAGTCCTCACCGTGCCCGGCAGGGACAGGATCCTGGGCGCGACGATCGCCGGGGAACACGCGGCCGATCTCATCGTCGAATTCATCACGGCGATGAAACACGGCATCGGCCTGAACAAGATCCTCGGCACCATCCACATCTACCCCACGCTCGCCGAGGCCAACAAGTACGCGGCGGGCAACTGGAAGAGAGCGCACGCCCCGCAAGCCCTGCTCAGGTGGGCTGAGAGGTTCCACGGATGGAGGCGCGGTTGAAGATCTCGATCATCGTCCCGGCGCTGAACGAGGCGGAAGGCATTGCTGCGGTGCTCGCGGGGCTCGCTCCGCTGCGCAACCGCGGCCACGAAGTGATCGTCGTCGACGGCGGCTCGAGCGACAACACACGGGAGCTCGCGCGCACTGCCGACCGCGTGATCTCGGCCCCGCGCGGTCGCGCGAGCCAGATGAACGCGGGAGCGGCGCTCGCGCGCGGCGAAGTCCTCGTATTCCTCCACGCCGACACACGTCTTCCGGAAAATGCCGACGCGCGCATCCTGCAGGGGCTCGCGGCGAGCGGCAGGACATGGGGGCGGTTCGACGTGCGCATCGAGGGCGAGAGCCGCCTGCTTCCCGTGATCGCGTTTTTCATGAACCTGCGCTCGCGCGCGACCGGCATTGCCACCGGCGATCAGGCCATTTTCGTCCGGCGCGAGGCGTTCGAGCGCGTCGGACGCTTCCCGCCGCTCGAACTGATGGAGGACATCGCCCTGTCGCGATCGCTGAAGCGCTTCTCGCGGCCGCTGTGTCTTGCGGACGAGGCGGTGACATCGGGCCGCCGCTGGGAGCGGGGCGGGGTCCTGCGCACCGTGCTGCTGATGGGGTGGCTGCGCCTCGCGTTTTTCCTCGGTGCCGCGCCGGCGACTCTTGCGCGCTTCTATGACGGCGAGCGCGGCTGAGACTGCCAGTCGGGTGATGGTGTTCGCCAGGGCGCCGGGTGAGGCCAAGACCCGGCTGATTCCCGCGCTCGGCGAGGCGGGCGCCGCGGCGCTGCACCGCCGTCTCGTGATGCACTGCCTGCGCGCGGCGAGGGATTCGCGGCTCGGCCCGGTCGAGTTGTGGTGCGCGCCCGATACGAGCGTTCCCTTTTTCCGGGAATGCGAACGCCGGCTCGGAGCGAGCCTTCATGCGCAGGGAGAGGGCGATCTGGGCGCGCGCATGCAACGCGCGTTCGAATCGGCGCTCGCGCTCAGCCCGCGCGCGATCCTCGTCGGCAGCGACATCCCGGCGCTATCGCCGCGGTACCTTCGCGATGCCGATCAAGCGCTCGGGCGGGGCGATGACGCCGCGATCGGACCGGCGGAAGACGGCGGTTACGCGCTGATCGGGCTTTCGCGCTGCGATCCGGAGCTGTTTCGCGATATTCCTTGGGGAGGACCGGAGGTCCTCGCGGAGACCCGCAGGCGCCTCGCCGCGCTTTCGTGGCGCTCGAGCGAGCTGCCCGTTCTTTGGGACGTGGACCGGCCCGAGGACCTCGAGCGCCTGCCGCAGGGATTGCGGGCGCGGTAGGTGAAAGAGCTTCTTCTCGTCGGCGGCGGGCACAGTCATCTCGCCGTGCTGAAGAGCTTCGGGGACAGGCCGGCCGGAGGCGTTCGCTTGGCGCTGCTGAGTCCGAGTCGCCACGCTTTCTACTCGGGCATGGTTCCCGGCGTCGTCGCGGGGCACTATTCGGCCTCGATCCCACGAAGCGCGAAGTGACCACGGCCCGGGGCGAGCGTCTCCGCTACGACGTCCTGTCGCTCGACACTGGGTCGAGCGCCGGCGAGCCGGCCGGCGCGACGGACCGCGCGCTTCGCGTCCGGCCGGTCGAGGCGTTTCTCGCGGGCTGGGAGCGCCTGCGCGAATCGGCGAGGAACGGCGAGGTGCGGCGCATCGCGGTGGTCGGCGGCGGCGCGGCCGGGGTCGAGGTGCTGCTCGCCATGCGGCACGGACTTGCCGGATCCGCGACACAATTCGCGCTGTTCAGCGAGCTGCCCGTCCTCGCCGGCCACGGCGCGCGCCGCCGCATCGCTCGCATCCTCGGCGAGCGCGGCGTCACGGTGCACTCCGGCCGAAAAGTCCTTGCCGCGGGCGAAAACGGGCTCGAGCTCGACGGCGGCGGGCGCTTCGGGGCGCAGGCCGCAGTATGGGCAGCCGGAGCGTACGCCCCTTCATGGATCGCGCGGAGCGCGCTCGCCATCGCCGCGGGAGATGTTGCGAGCGTGATCGGCGAGCCCGGGCCCAAATCCGGCGTTTTCGCCGTGAGGCAAGGGCCGGTACTCGCACACAACCTGCGCCGCGCGCTCGCGGGCGAAGCCCCTGAACGCTTCCGCCCGCCTTCGCGCTCGCTTGCCCTCATCAGCTGCGGCGATCGCTACGCCGTGGCCTCCTGGGGATGGCTGGCTCTGGAGGGCGCCTGGGTGTGGCGCTGGAAGGACCGCATCGACCGCCGCTTCGTGGAGCGATACCGGCTCGGACCGGGCGAAGGATGAGAGCCCCGGCGCGAATTCGCTTGCCAGTTTCCTCCGTCAGTGCTATCGGTGAAGTAGCACTATCCCGAAAGGAGGAACCATGATCCGCAAAGTCGTATATTTCTCGATGCAGGTGCCGAACCGCCCGGGAGTAGGCGTCGAAATGCTGAGGTCGATCGCGAAGGGCAAACAGAACCTGCTTGCTTTTACTGGGTTCCCCAACGGCGGCAAGGCGCAGGTCGATTTCGTTCCGGCGAAACCCGTCGAGTTCGCGCGCGGAGCGAAAAAGAAAGGCGTGAAACTGGGGAAGAAGAAGACCGCGTTCCTGGTGCAGGGCGAGGACCACGTCGGCGCGCTGGTTCGTATCCTCGAAAAGCTCGCCAAGGCGAAGATCAACATGGTCGCGATGGACGCGGTGACCGGGGGCAGCCGCCGTTTCGGCGCGATCTTCTGGGTGAAGCCCAAGGATATCGCGCGGACATCACGGCTGCTCGGCGCGAGGTAACGGGACTGGGCAGCCCCGCGGAGCGCCTTTAGCGCAGGCGGATGCTGGTCAGCCCGCCCCACAGGGGCGAGCCGAGATCTTCGGCGAGCGTCCAGGCGATGAGTATCACGCCGACGACCGCAACGAGGTATTCGGCAACTTCGATCCAGAGGTGGCGATCGATGACGGGGTGATCCACGGGAACGTCCAAATGACTGACTATGTCATCAGCATAGTACGGCGCACGCCTGGAAGATAGTCATTGCTTCGCTACAACGGGGAAAAGCGCCACTTGCGGCGCGCCCCGGACACGGAGTCGGGGGTAAACCTGACAGGGACATCCCGCGGCGGTCAGTACGCCTTCACACCGCCCCTGTTTTCCTCAAAAGCGC
>VBDE01000292.1:0-1765 GCA_005883665.1 Betaproteobacteria bacterium | reverse complement strand
CGGGCTTCGGAACGCCGATCAGCACCACCTGAGCGCCTTTCGCCCTGGCGAGGCGCACCATGGCGCGGATGTTGTTCGCCGCCTGCGCGTCGCCAAGCTTCCTCAGAAAATCGTTGCCGCCGTGACAGAGAATGACGAGCTGCGGCTTGGCTTCATCGAGAGCCGAGGGCAGGCGCGCAAGCCCTTCGGCGCTCGCTTCTCCCGCGACGCCCGCTGACACGACTTTGCGGCCGATCAGCGCCTCGAGCCGCGCCGGATAGCTTTCGCCGGTGTTCGCGCCGATCCCGAAGGTCAGGCTGTCGCCGAAGGCGAGCACCACCGCGTCAGTTGCGAGGGGAGGGAGCTTCGGCTGGCCGCCGCAGGCTGCGAGCAGCCCAAGCAGAAACATAGCGATGCGGCGGAGCCTCATCGAGCCTCTCCGGGTCCTGGCACGCTCGCGCACTCCTCGAAAATGCGCGCGCGGCAGGTGGCGCAGATGGAAAGATCGAGCCGCGTGAACACCCCGCCGATCGCCTCGCGCTTGCCGCGGAAGACGTTTTCGCGGCCGAGCTCCGCCATGTAGCCGCCGCGCTCGAGCAGCTCCTCGACCGGCTTCCTCAGGCTGTAGAAGTAGAGTTGACCGCCGCCGGCACGCCGCCGGCGCGCCTCCTCGGTGAGCAGCTCGGCGCCCGCCATGTCCACGAAATTGATGCTCTTGGACATCAGGAGCAGGTGTTTCTGGCCGGGACTGTGCTCGCGCAGCGTGTCGAGGTGCTGCTCGACGTGGCCCACCGCGCCGAAGTAAATCGAGCCTTCGATGCGCAGGATCTTGAGCTGGGGGCACTCGAGGAGGCTGTCCTCGACTTCGGTCATCTTGCGCCCGGTATGGCGCGGATCGGGCACGAGGCTGCGCAGGATCGGGTGGGATGTGCGATTGAGGTATAACACCAACGAGACGAGCACGCCCACTAGGATCGCGAACTCGAGGTCGAGCAGGAGCGTCGAAAAGAAAGTGACAGCGAGCACCGCGCCCTCGCCCCGGCTCGTGGCAAGGATTTTCCGGATCCGCTGAAAGTCGATCAGGTTCCAGGCGACGAGGAACAAGAGGCCCGCCACGACCGCGATCGGCAGGTAGGCGACGAGCGGTGCCACCGCGAGCAGCACGAGCACCAGCAGCAGCGCGGAAAATATCGCCGACATCGGAGTCCTCGCGCCCGCATCGTAGTTGATGCCGCAGCGGTTGGCGGAGGCGCTCGTCGGAAAGCCCGAGAAGAAGGCCGCGGTGACGTTGGCGAGGCCCTGCGCGATGAATTCCTGGTTGTTGTCGAGGCGCTGTCCCGACTTGAGCGCGATGGCGTGGGCGATCGAGAGCGCCTGCGTGAGCGACACCAGCGCGACGGCGATGGCGCCCGGCAGGAGGCTTTGCAGCGTTGTCGCCGAGACGTCCGGGAATGAAAGCGGCGGCAGAGCCCCGGGCAGGGGACCGAGCGTGCGCAGGCCCGTGCGCTCCGCGCCGAGCGCCTGATTGAGGACGAAGGCCATGACGCTTCCCAGAACCATCGCGGCCAGCATCGGCGGGATCCTCGGCAGCACGCGTTGCCAGAGCGCACCGATCGCAAGCGTCGCGGCCGCGACGAGAACCACCCACGGCCTGGCGTCGCCCAGGCGCCTGACCGTCGCGAGCACCAGTTCGGCGAATCCCGCCGGTGCCGACGCGATGCCGAGGAAGTTGCCGAGCTGGCTCGCGAAGATGAACACGGCGAGCGCCGCGGTGAAGCCGACTACG
>VBDE01000346.1 GCA_005883665.1 Betaproteobacteria bacterium | reverse complement strand
GTCGACGACAACGGCGTACGGATCAAGCCCAAGCGCAAGGGCTCGCAAGCTCCCGAGATCACGATCGACGAACACGGCGTGCGCATCAAGCGCGAGGGTGATCCGGCCTCGGGCAAACCGCCGCAGGAAATCATCGTCGACGAGCATGGCGTGCGCCGCGGCGCGGACGCCACTCCGACCCAGCCGAAGCCGCCGGCCCCTCCGGCCGCTCCGAGGGCGAAGGACGAGGCGGCGGGCGTGGCCGAGGAGATCACGCAGGAGCTGGCGCAGGACATCCGCCGCGAGGTGATCGACGCCATCGGCGAAATGGGCGACGAGGAGCGCGTCGTCCACGTGCGCCTGGGCAACTACCTGCCGCAGCTCGCTTTCCTTTTCATCCTGCTCTCGGCCGCGATCAAGATCGCCTACGCAGGCCGCGTGAAGGCCGAAGCGAAGGCGGCCCAAGCGCAGGAGGTCGCCGAGGCGGAGAGCCTCCAGCGCCAGGTGGTCGAAGCGAGGATGGCCGCGATGCAAGCGCAGGTCGAGCCGCACTTCCTCTTCAACACGCTCGCGAGCATCGACCACCTGATCGAGGTCGACCCGCCGCGCGCGAGCCGCATGCAGAGGAACCTCATCGCGCTCTTGCGCGCCTCGATGCCGGCGATGCGCGAGAAGGCGACCAACCTGGGCCGCGAGCTCGAGGTGGTGCGGCCTTACCTGGAAATTCTCAAGGTGCGCATGGAGGAGCGCCTGCAGGCGCAGGTCAATGTGTCCGAAGGTCTGTACTCGGCCGACTTCCCGCCGATGATGCTGCAGTCGCTCGTCGAGAACGCGATCAAGCACGGACTCGAGCCGAAGGCCGACGGCGGCTCGCTCACCGTGAGCGCCGAGGTGGCGCACGGCAAGCTGCACGTGAGCGTCGCCGATACCGGCGTCGGGTTCGCGCGCGCGGCCACCGCGGGAACCGGCACCGGCCTGACCAACATCCGCGAGCGGCTGAAGCTCATCTACGGCGACGCCGCGGAGCTGCGCATCGCGCCGAACACGCCGACTGGCACGCGGGTGACCATCGTCGTACCCTATAAGGCGACATGACCCGTGCGGTAATCGCCGACGACGAACCCTTGATGCGCGAACAGCTGCGCGCGCGCCTGTACGAGCTCTGGCCCGAGCTCGAGATCGTGGCGGAAGCGAAGAACGGGGTCGAAGCGGTCGAGCAGGTCACCGCGCTCCGTCCCGAAGTGGTCTTCCTGGACATCCGCATGCCGGCGAAGACCGGCATCGAAGCCGCGCGCGAGATCGCTGCGCTCGACGGCCGCCCGCCGGAGATCGTGTTCGTCACCGCCTACGACCAGTACGCGATCGACGCCTTCCAGCAGGGCGTGATCGACTACGTGCTGAAGCCGGCCGAGCGCGAGCGCCTCGGCGTCACGGTCGAGCGTTTGCGCAAGCGCCTCGCCGCGCCGTCGCCGTCACCGGACGCGCTGCAGCAGGCGCTCGCCAGCCTGGCGGAGAAACTGGAACCGGCGTCGCGGCTGAAGTGGATCCAGGCCTCCGTCGGCAACCAGATCCAGATGATCCCGGTCGACGACGTGCTGTTCTTCGTCTCCGACGAGAAGTACACGCGCGTGCAGACCGCGCAGCAGGAAGCGCTGATCAGGAAGCCCATCAAGGAGCTCCTCGCCGAGCTCGACCCGGCGCAGTTCTGGCAGATCCACCGCTCGACGCTGATCAACGCCCGCGCCATCGCCGGCATCGTCCGCGACGAGCGCGGGCGCCAGCTCGTGGCAGTCAAGGGAAGGCCCGAGAAGCTGGAAGTCAGCCGCAGCTACGCCCACCTGTTCAAAGGCATGTGACCCGCTATCCTGCCGGCTTGACTGCCATCAATGCGCGCCCCCCGGCGCTGCAGAACAATCCGTCCCTCGAATCGGCGCAAAACCAACATGAAAATCCACGAATACCAGGCGAAGGAGATCCTGCGCAAGTACGGCGTCGCCACGCCGCGCGGCGTTCCTTGCTTCTCGGTCGACGAGGCGGTGAAGGCGACCCGGCAACTGGGTGGCAAGGTGTGGGTCGTGAAGGCGCAGATCCATGCAGGCGGTCGCGGCAAGGGCGGCGGAGTGAAAGTGGCGAAATCTCCGGAAGAAGTGCGCGAGTGGGCAGGGAAGATCCTCGGCATGATGCTGAAAACGCACCAGACCGGGCCCGAAGGGCAGAAAGTGCGGAGGCTCCTCATCGAGGAGGGCGCCGATATCAAGAAGGAGCTCTACGTCGGCATGGTGGTGGACCGCGGCACGCAGCGCGTTGCGCTCATGGCCTCGAGCGAAGGCGGCGTGGACATCGAGGAAGTCGCGGCGAAGACGCCCGACAGGATCCACAAGGTGTTCGTCGACCCCGGCACCGGGCTGAAGGACACCGAGGCCGACGGCATCGCGAAGAAAATCGACATACCGGACGCGAGCGTTCCGCAAGCGCGCACTACCCTGAAGGGTCTGTACCAGGCCTTCGAAGAAACCGATTGCAGCCTCGCCGAGATCAACCCGCTCATCCTCACCGGCGACGGCAAGGTCGTGGCGCTCGACGCCAAGATGAATTTCGACGACAACGCAGCCTTCCGCCATCCGGAGTGGCAGCAGCTGCGCGACTTGGACGAGGAGGATCCGGCCGAGGTCGAAGCCTCCAAGTACGACCTCAACTATATACAACTGGACGGCGACATCGG
>VBDE01000345.1 GCA_005883665.1 Betaproteobacteria bacterium | reverse complement strand
TTCGATCGGTCGCGAATCGCGTCAACCTGCTGTTGACTGGGCTCGCTGATTCCTACGACCTCAGGGAGCACGCAAACATCGAGAACGTCGCGCTGAGCGTGAAGCGGCAGGTGTGGATCGTTCTGGCCGCGACGGTCATCACGCTGGTGAGCGCGGCCGGCTTCGTGGTCCTGCTGATCAAGGGACTGACCGAGCCCCTCAACCGCGCGGTGACGCTCGCCGAGAGCATCGCCGCAGGGGATTTCGGCGACGAAAAATCCATCGATACCGGCCGGGATATCGGTGGGCTGCTCGCTTCTCTCGGCGCCATGCGAAGCCGCCTGCGCACAGCGTTTCGGGCCCTGGCGACCAACGAACTCCGCCTCGCCAACGCCCAGCGCATCGCAGGAATTGGCGACTGGGAACGGGACCTCGTCAGCGGATCGCTGACGAGATCCGAAGAGGTATACCGCATTTTTGGCCGCGAACCCGGCGATTTGTCCTCCACGAGCGCAATACCTCCCGAGATCGTGCACCCCGAGGATAAGCAACTGGTCGACGAATTCATCAATGCGGCGCAGCACCGCGGGGAGGACTTCAATGTCGATTTCAGGATCGTTCTGCCGGATGGCAGTACCCGTTACGCCCACTGCCAAGGGGAGGTGTTGCAGGATCCCGCGGGCAAGGTGATAAGGCTCGCGGGAACGGTCCAGGACATCTCCGCGCGCAAGCTCGCCGAAAAGCAGATCGAGTACCTCGCCCTGCACGACGGCCTGACGGGCCTGCCCAACCCGCGGTTCTTCAGGGACGAAGTAACCAAGGCGATTTCGGAGGCCGTGCGCTTTGAAACCATGCTGGCGACATTGTTTCTCGATCTCGACCGGTTCAAGAACGTCAACGACTCACTCGGGCACGGCGTCGGCGACCTCCTGCTCAAGGAAGTCGCAGAGCGGGTCACGCATTGCCTGCGCAAGGGCGATGCCGTTTCCCGCGAGCCCGAGGCGTCCAAGGAAAACGTCCTCGCGCGGCTGGGCGGAGACGAGTTCACCGTCCTGCTGACCACTTTACGCCATGCCGAGGACGCGGCGAGAGTGGCCCAGCGTATTCTGGACGCGCTGGCGTCACCGTTCCGCATCGAGGGCCATGAAATCTTCACTTCCGCGAGCATCGGCATCGCGGTGTTTCCGGACGACGGCGGCGACGTCGAGACTCTGCTCAAGAACGCCGATACCGCGATGTATACCGCCAAGGAGGAAGGAAGGAAGAATTACAAATTCTTCACTGAGGCGATGAACAAAGCGGCGAGCGCCAAGCTCACGCTCGAAAGCGATCTGCACAACGCGCTGCGCCAGAACGAATTCGTCTTGTACTATCAACCCCAGATAGAGGTTGCCAGCGGCAAGATCATCGGTGTCGAGGCGTTGATACGCTGGCGGCATCCGCGGCATGGCTTGGTTCCTCCCCTCGAGTTCATACCGCTCGCGGAAGAACGCGGCCTCATTGTCGCCATCGGCGAGTGGGTCCTGCGCAGCGCCTGCGAACAGGCGAGCGCATGGCAAAGAGCCGGCCTGGGCAAGATCACCGTCGCGGTCAACATGGCCAGCCCGAGTTTCAGGCAAATGGATTTGATAACGGTGGTTGCCGAAGCGCTTGAGAAAAGCGGCCTCGAACCCGGCTACCTGGAGCTGGAAGTGACCGAAAGCATCATGATGCGCGATGTGGAAGCCGTATTGACCATGTTGAAGAAGCTGAAGGGCATCGGCATCCATCTTTCCATCGACGATTTCGGCACGGGTTATTCCTCGCTTAGCTACCTACAGCGTTTCCCGCTCGACGCCCTCAAGATCGACCGGTCTTTCGTGGGCAACATCGACAAGCCGGAGGGCAGTGCGATTGCGCTCGCGATCATGGCGCTGGCGAAAAGCCTGAACTTGAAGGTCATCGCCGAGGGAATCGAAACCGAGCATCAAGTGCGCATCCTGCGCGAGCACGGATGCGAGTTCATGCAGGGGTTCCTCTTCAGTCGGCCGGTGAGCGCCGAAGAGATCGCCCGCCTGCTACAGCAGCAACAGAAGCCTAGCTCCGGAAGATCCGGCGCTAGTATTTCTTGATGTCCTTGTGCGCCACCATCACCATGTAGACGAGCAGGAACGAGAACAACATCGCGCTCCACAGCGAAAAGACCGAGAAGCTTTGGCGCAGGTCGAGCAGCGCCACGCCCGCAAAGAAGAGGAACACGTCGATCAGCGTGATGTCGAGAATCAGCACGACGAGCTTCGCCGGCCGGGTGTTGAGCAGTTTCTGGCATGCCGACAGGGCCGGATTGCTTGGAAATTTCGCAACGAGCATGCGCGTCGTCCACCAGATCACCGCGAGCACGCACTTGGCGAGGGCCGCCGCGAGCACCGCGTCCTTGAAAGCCTGCGGCGTGAGGCTCCACTGGCCGAGGATAAAGTTGAAGACGACGACAATATTGGAATACATAGGATTTGCTCCTTTTCTAAAAGCGCCCCCTACCCCGGACGGCCGCCCAGGCCGGCCTCTTCCGTATCGCTCATTCCAATTTCTAGGCGGCAGTGTAAGCTCTCTGCACGATAAAGTGTGAGGTGCCTCATGAAACAGGAAACTGCAGTCATGGAGCAGGCCATGAGCCTCCGGACCGGGGCCTACTGGATGCCCTTCACCCACAACCGCTACTTCAAGAAAAACCCGCGGTCGAGAATCCTCGCGCGCGCCGAGGGCGCGTACTACACGACCGTCGAGGGCAAGCGCCTCTTCGACTGCGTCTCGGGCATGTGGTGCTGCCCGCTCGGCCACGGCCATCCGAAGATCGCGGAGGCGGTGGCGCGGCAGGTGAAGGAGCTCGACTACAGCCCCGCGTTCCAGATGGGGCATCCGAAGATCTTCTCTCTCGCCGAGCGAATCGTCCAACTCGCGCCCGCGGGAATGGGCCAGGTCTTCTTCACCAACTCGGGCTCCGAGGCGGTGGACACCGCGCTCAAGATCGCGGTCGCGTACCACCGCATGAAGGGCGAAGCTGCGCGCACGCGCCTGATCGGCAGGGAGCGCGCCTATCACGGCGTGGGCATCGGCGGGATTTCGGTCGGCGGCATCGCGCCCAACCGCAAGATGTTCGCGCCGCTCCTCCTGCAG
>VBDE01000344.1 GCA_005883665.1 Betaproteobacteria bacterium | reverse complement strand
GCTGCCTTCCGACGTCGGGCTTGAACTGGTCGTCGCCGACGACGACTTCCGCGGGGAGGCCGCCGAGCTTTCCCCCGTTCATCTTCACCGCGAGCAGGAACGCATCGCGGATGTCGACGCCGAGCGCTGCGCTCGGGCCCGAGAGCGTGCTGATGAAGCCGACCTTCACCTTGTCGGCCGCGTGAGCCGGCAGCGGGAGCAATCCCGCGACTGCACAAGCGAGTGCAAATAATTGCCTGGTCATGACTGCCTCCCTCCCGCGCGCGGCATGGTAGGAACGAGAAACCATATGTGCGCACGAACGGGAAGTCAAGCCGGCAGGCCCGTCCCTGCACGGCGCTGCGGCGGGCAGCGTGACAAAAGGGAGTCGCCAGCCTACAATACTTTAGGCTTAATCTATTCAAGGTCAAAGCATCTGTGCTTCGCGTCACCGCGATCGACCCTTCCGACGAGGCCCGGGTACGCCGCGCCGACCGTGAGACGAGCGCGCGGGCCGGCGACCATCGCGCCTTGCGTCTCTGGCTGCGCCTCCTCACCTGCACGCAGCTCCTCGAGCGCCACATGCGCAACCTCCTGCGACTGCGTTTTGGAACGACACTGCCGCGCTTCGACCTGATGTCGCGGCTCGAGCGCTATCCGGAAGGCCTCAAGATGAAGGAGCTTTCGCACCACCTGATGGTGACCGGCGGCAACGTGACCGGCATCGTCGACCAGTTGGTGAGGGAGAGGCTGGTCGAGCGCCTGCCCGAGCCGGGCGACCGTCGCGCCTTGCGCGTACGGCTCACCCGCGCCGGGGACGAGGCGTTCGGCAAGATGGCGCGGGCGCACGAGGAATGGATCGTCTCGGTGCTCTCCGGATTGAGCCGCAAGGAGCACGCCGAGCTGTTCCGGCTGCTCGCCAAGGTGAAAAGCCACGCGCTCGAGATCACGGAACGAAAGGACGGCGCATGAAGGAAACCGGGCTTGCGAGATATCGGCCGAAGCACTTCCAATGGCGCGCCGAGGGGCGGGTCGGCGTGCTCACGCTCGATCGGCCGGAAAAGAAGAACCCGCTTACCTTCGAATCCTACGGCGAGCTGCGGGATCTGTTCCACGCCTTGAGCGACGCGCACGATGTCAGGGCGGTGGTCGTGACGGGCGCGGGCGGCAATTTCTGCTCCGGCGGCGATGTGCACGAGATCATCGGGCCGCTCACGAAGATGAGCGAGCCGGAGTTGCTCGAGTTCACGGGCATGACGGGCGATCTGGTCAAGGCGATGCGCCACTGCCCGCAGCCGATCATCGCGGCGGTGGACGGCGTGTGCGCCGGCGCCGGCGCGATCATTGCCCTGTTTTCGGACCTGCGCTATGGCACGCGCGACGCCAAGGTGGCCTTCCTCTTCACGCGCGTCGGGCTGGCGGGATGTGACATGGGCGCCTGCGCGATGCTGCCGCGGGTGATCGGACAGGGACGCGCTGCCGAGCTGCTGTATACCGGCCGGGCGATGTCCGGCGAAGAGGGCCTCGCCTGGGGTTTCTTCAATGCGCTCGCCGAACCCGGACAGGTGCTGAAGGCCGCGCTCGATGCGGCGCAGCAGCTCGCCTCGGGCCCGACGTTCGCCCACGGCATGACCAAGAAAATGCTGCGCGAGGAATGGGCGGTGGGTCTCGACAAGGCGATCGAGATGGAGGCCCAGGCGCAGGCGATCTGCATGCAGACGCGCGACTTCCGCCGAGCGTACGAGGCCTTCGTCGCCAAGCAAAAGCCGGTCTTTGAAGGCGATTGACGCTTCATGGACCGATTCGCGCATCTGGATTGGCCCTTTTTCGAGCCGCGGCACGCGGAGCTCGCGCGCCGGGCGGAATCCTGGGCTGCGGCGGACCTAGGCTACGCGCATGACGTGGACGAAGACTCCGTCTGCCGCCGGCTGGTGAAGGATCTGGGCGCGGCGGGGTTCCTCGCGCACTGCGCGCCCGAAGATTCGCGCTTCGACGTGCGCTCGCTTGCGGTGCTGCGCGAGGTGTTCGCCTTCCACGCCGGCCTCGCCGATTTCGCCCTCACCATGCAGGGACTGGGCAGCGGTCCCGTGGCGCTCGCCGGCACCGAGCAGCAGAAGCGTCGCTACGTCGGGCGGGCCGCGAGAGGCGAGGCGATCGCAGCTTTCGCGCTGTCCGAGCCCGACGCGGGTTCGGACGTCGCGGCGCTCGCCACCCGGGCCTGGCGCGACGGCGCGCACTATGTGCTCAACGGGGTGAAGACCTGGATCTCCAACGGCGGCATCGCCGATTTCTACACTGTCTTTGCCCGCACTGGGGACGAGTCCGGGACGAAGGGCATCTCGGCCTTCGTCGTCGACGCCGACGCGCCGGGGCTCTCCATCGAGGAGCGCATCGAGATCGTCGCACCGCATCCGATGGCGACGCTGCGCTTTTCCGCGTGCAAGGTCCCGGCGGCGAACCTGCTGGGAGTCGAGGGCGAGGGCTTCAAGCTCGCCATGCGGACCCTGGACATCTTCCGCACGGGCGTCGCGGCCGCCGCGCTTGGCTTCGCGCGGCGCGCGCTCGCCGAGGCGCTGCTGCGGGCGCGCGAGAGAAAAATGTTCGGTCAGGCGCTCGCCGACTTCCAGCTGACGCAGACGAAGCTCGCCGACATGGCGACCGGCATCGATGCCGCCGCGCTGCTCGCGTACCGCGCTGCCTGGATGCGCGACGTGAAGCAGAAACGCGTGACCCGCGAAGCCGCGATGGCGAAGATGCAGGCGACCGAGACCGCCCAGGAAGTCGTCGACGCCGCGGTGCAGATCTGCGGGGGGCTCGGCGTGATGCGCGGCCACCCGGTGGAGAGGCTTTATCGCGAAGTGCGTGCGCTACGCATCTACGAAGGCGCGACCGAGGTGCAGAAGTTGATCATCGCTCGCGAGCTGTTGAAGGAATAGCGTGGGGGCCGCGGATCGGATCATGGAGAGAACCGCGCACATCGATACGTTCGCGCGCGACAATCTGCCGGCGCGCGAGCATTGGCCCGAGCTGATATTCGAGCTGCCCGGGCTGCGCTACCCCGTGCGCCTGAATTGCGCGACCGAGCTCCTCGATCGGGCGCTCGAGCGCGGCTGGGGACCGCGCGTCGCGCTGCGCTCGCCGGACGCCGAGACCACCTATGCGCAGCTCCTCGAGCAGGCCAACCGAGTCGCCCGGGTCCTCACCGGGGACATGGGCCTCGTGCCCGGCAACCGCGTGCTCCTTCGCGGCGCGAACAGTCCCCGGATGGCCGCATGCTGGCTCGCGGTGATGAAGGCGGGCGGAATCGCGGTGGCGACCATGCCGCTTCTGCGAGCGAAGGAGCTGGCCGAGATCATCCTCAAGGCGAAGGTCACGCATGCGCTGTGCGACAAGCTCCTGGACGCCGAGCTGAAAGCCACGCTGCCCGCGTGTTCGATGCTGAAAACCGTCGCGTACTGGCACGACGACGCGCCCGACTCGCTCGATACGCTCGCCTCGCGGAAGCCGGGCACGTTCACGAACGCGGACACGGCCGCAGAGGACGTCGCGCTGATCGCCTTTACCTCCGGCACGACGGGCAAACCCAAGGGCACCGTGCATTTCCATCGCGACGTGATCGCGATGTGCGACTGTTTTCCGCGCTCCTGCCTCATGCCGGCTGCGGACGATATTTTCTGCGGCACACCGCCGCTCGCCTTCACGTTCGGGCTGGGCGGGATGCTGTGCTTCCCCATGCGATTCGGCGCGTCCGTCGTGCTCGTGGAGAAGCCGACGCCGGAACTGATCCTGGAGACGATCGCGAAGCACAAGGCGACGGTCTGCTTCACCGCGCCGACCTTCTATCGCCAGATGGCGCAGCTCGCCAAGGGACGCGACCTGCGCAGTCTGAAGAAATGCGTCTCCGCGGGCGAAGCGCTGCCCGACGCGACCCGGCAGATGTTCAAGCGGGCGACCGGCATCGAGATCATCGACGGCATCGGCTCGACCGAGATGATCCACATCTTCATTTCTCACACGCCGGAAAGAGTGCGCCGCGGCGCGACCGGCTATGCGCTGCCCGGGTACCGGGCCGCCGTGCTCGATGACGAGGGACGCCCCTGCGCTGTGGACGCGATCGGCCGCCTCGCGGTCAAAGGGCCCACTGGCTGCCGCTATCTCGCCGACGAGCGCCAGCGCGATTACGTGCAAGGCGGATGGAACATCACCGGCGACGCCTACACGCAGGACGGTGATGGTTATTTCTTCTACCAGGCGCGCACCGACGACATGATCATCTCGGCCGGCTACAACATCGCTGGACCCGAAGTCGAGGGCGCGCTGCTCGCTCACGAGGCGGTGTCCGAGTGCGGGGTGGTCGGCGCGCCCGACGAAGACCGCGGCCAAGTCGTGAAGGCGTACGTCGTGCTCAAGGCCGGGTACGCAAAATCGGACGCGCTCGTGAAGACGCTGCAGGACCACGTGAAAGGCGCGATCGCGCCGTACAAATATCCGCGCCGGATCGAGTTCGTCGACGCCCTGCCGCGCACCGAAACCGGAAAATTGCAGAGATTCAAATTGAGGGAGCGCTCATGATGCGTATCCTCCAGCCCCCGGGTTGGGCCAAGCCGCGCGGCTTTTCCAACGGAATTGCCGTCAAGGGCGGGACGGCAGTCTATATCGCGGGGCAGGTGGGATGGACCGGATCAGGCGCGTGGCAGGCAACGGACTTCGCCGGACAATTTCGTCAGGCGCTGCGCAACGTTCTCGAGGTGCTCGCCCAGCCAGGCGGCCGGGCCGAGCACATCGTCCGCCTGACTTGGTACGTGATCGACCGCGAGGAGTACCTCGCGTCGCTCGCGGCGGTCGGCGCCGCGTACCGCGAGCTGATGGGAAAGCACTATCCGGCGATGACGGTCGTCCAGGTGAGCGGCCTCGTGGAGGCGCGGGCGCGCCTGGAGATCGAGGCGACGGCGGTAATACCCGACTGACGGCAATGCGATGAAGATCAGCATTA
>VBDE01000188.1 GCA_005883665.1 Betaproteobacteria bacterium | reverse complement strand
CTTGTAGCGGTTTCCGGGCAGGTCGATTCCGTAGGGCGCATCGCGCTCCCAGATCGCGAGGATCACGTCGATCGCCTCGGCGAACATCCGGTTGCGGTCCTCGGCGAGGATGCCGAGCGCCTCGGCGTCCGAGGAGAGCGCCCCCGGGCTGATGCCGAATATGAAGCGTCCCTTCGCGAGGTGGTCGAACATCGCCGCTTGCGCGGCGATCACCACCGGATGCGATTGCGAGAGGTTGGAGGTCCCCGTCGCGAGCTTGATCGTTTTGGTCTCGCCGATCAGCGTGGCGAGGAAGATCAGGCTGCTGGTGACGTTCTCGCAATGATCGGTGAGGTGCTCGCCGACGAAGGCGTCGTGGAATCCAAGCCTGTCCGCCGCGAGGACGATCGCCTCGCGGTCCTCCTGCAGCGTCTGCGCCGGATCGCGGTGCGGCGGATGCAGCGGCATCGTGAAATAGCCCAATTGCATGGGCGGGATGTGCCGCATCGGGGCGCGGCAGTCAAACGCGTTTGCCTGTCCTGCCGCCCGGTACGTTAGAATCCCGCGAGCCTTTCAACAGAGCGGTTTCGGGAGCCCATGCCCCCTTTCAGACACAGGGACACGCGATATTCCGACTACCCTGCGGAGCCGGCGGGGACGGTTCCGGCGCCGCCTGGGCGAGGATACGCTCGGGATCCAGGCCGGAGCGAGCCTCGCTCGGCTCAAGTCAGGCCAGGGAGACGGCCCGATGAATCGACCGTGATCAAGTACTTGTCCATGGCGGGAGGGGATCCCGAGCAGGCGATGCGGCTGCGCCGCTTTATGCTCGCCTCGGCCGCCTACGCGGCCTGCATTCCCCTGGTTTGGCTCGCTAGTAGATTCAACCTGATCGCGCCGAAGCCCGCCTGGATCCTCGTCGCGATGATGGTCGCGGTGAACGCTGGGCTCTACGTGGTGTTTCGTACCGGCCTCAATCGGAAATTCAGCGACCCCAGCTTGACCTGGCTGCAAGTCTTCGTCGGCAACGTCGTGGTGATGTACGCCGTCTACAGCTTCGACCAGGGGCGCGCCGTCGTGCTCAACCTGAGCCTGGTCGTGCTGACTTTCGGCGTGTTTCAATTCACCACCCGCGAGTTCGTCAAGACCGCCCTGCAGATCCTCGCCGCCTACGCGGCGGTGATCAATCTGCTCATGTATTTCAAGCCGGAGACGGTGAACGTCTATCACGAATGGTTCCAGTGGGCGGGGCTCGCCGCCGTGCTGCCGCTGTTCGCGGTCATCGGCGGCAGGATCAGCGGTCTGCGCGAGCGCCTGCGCACGAGCAACGAGGAGCTCCGCTCGGCTCTCGGCAACGTGCGTCAGATCGCCACGCACGACCATCTCACGGGCCTGCCCAACCGGGTGTTGTTCAACGAGGAGCTCCAGCGCGCGCTCGCCAGGGCGGAGCGTCACGCGAGGCCGGTCGCGCTCTTCTTCATGGACCTGGACCGGTTCAAGAACATCAACGACACGCTCGGCCACCAGTTCGGCGACCGGGTGCTGCAGGATGCGGCCAAGCGCCTGGCAGCCTGCGTGCGCGAGGGCGATATCAGGGCGACCCCGCCGCGCTGACCGAGATCGCGCGGAAGCTGCTCGCGGCGGTGTCGGAGCTCCGCAAGATCGACGGGCAGGACCTCAACGTCACGCTGAGCATCGGGATCTGCGCCTATCCGGCCGACGGCCGTGACGCGAAGACGCTGCTGTCAGGAGCGGACATCGCCATGTACCGCGCCAAGGATCGGGGCCGCAACGGATTCAGCTTCTATTCTGCCGAGCTGCAATCGCATACGCCGGAGAAGCTCGCGCTGGAGGCCGGCCTGCGGCACGGCCTGGAGCGGGGCGAGTTCCGCGTGTACTACCAGCCCAAGATCGACGTGACGACCGGCGCGATTACGGGGGTCGAAGCGCTGCTGCGCTGGCAGCACCCCGAGAAGGGCCTGCTGCTTCCGGAGAAGTTCATCCACCTAGCCGAGGAAACGGGACTGATCGTTCCGATCGGCCTGTGGACCTTGCGCGAGGTGTGCCAGCGCTCCAAGGCCTGGAAGGATGCCGGCCTGCCGCGGATGCCGACTCGTGCCGCAGCTCGCGGAGATCCTCAAGTCCACCGGGACTGAAGCCGGCATCCTCGAGCTCGAAATCACCGAAAGCATGGTGATGCGGGATCCGGACCAGGCGGTGAAGCTCATGCGCAATCTGCGCGCGATGGGCGTGCACCTCACCATCGACGACTTCGGCACCGGCTATTCGTCGCTCGGCTACCTCAAGCTATTTCCGATCAACAACCTGAAGGTGGACAGGAGCTTCGTGCGCGACCTGCCGCATTCCGAGGACGACGTCGCCATCACGCGCGCGGTCATCGCGATGGCCCACAGCCTGGAAATGAACGTGATCGCCGAGGGCGTCGAGTTGCGCGAGCAGCTCGACGTGCTGCGCAAGGAGGGCTGCGACGAATTCCAGGGCTATCTGTGCCGGCCGCCGCTCGCGGAGGAGGACCTCATCCGTTTCATCCGGGACGGCGGCACGCGCGGGACGCTGAGCTAGCGCGCGAACCCCGACCCGTCGGGTCGGGGTTTCCGGTGAAACCCGCTGCGACTTTAGGCGGGAACGGGTTCCTTGGGCTTCACTTCTGGGGCTACCGGCTTCGCGGGCGCGGAGGGCTTGTTTTTGCTGTCGTCGACCGCCTTCTTTCTGCGCGCTTCATCGGCCTGACGCGCTTTCCAGTACATCTCGTCGAGTTCGTAGCACATAAGGACTCCTTTCGCATCTCAAGTGATGGACAGGTCTCCCCTTGTCACGCATGCTACTCGCGGCGTGCGGGAAGTTCAACGGGACGACCGTGAACCGTCCCTGACACGAAAACCTGTGCTACCGTTGCCCGAAAACCATTCCCCGCGCGCCATGAAAGATGATCCGATCGGCTCAATTCGGCTCGCCGCGCTTTTCGCCGGCGCGCTCATTGTCGGCACCGCCCTCGCGCAGTCCCCGGGGTACCCCGCGAGGCCGATTCGCCTCGTGGCGGGCACCGCCCCCGGCGGTATCACCGATTACCTCGCTCGCATGTCCGCGGAAGGCCTGGCGATCCAGCTCGGAGCTCAGGTCGTAGTCGAGAACAAGGCCGGCGCGACCGGCAACCTCGCGATCGAGCACGTGGCGAAATCGGCGCCCGACGGCTATACGCTGCTGCTCGTGGCGGGAGGAAACGTCGTCATCACGCCTTTCTTGTACGGTTCCCTGCCGTTCGATCCTCTCCGCGACATCGTGCCGGTTTTCAACGTCGCCGGCGCGCCGCAGCTTCTGGTCGTGCCCGGTGCGCTCCCGGTGAACGACCTGCGGGAATTCATCGCGCTCGTCAAGGCGCATCCGGGAAAGATGAACTACGCGTCGGCGGGTCCCGGGAGCACCACGCATCTGGCCGCCGATCACTTCGCGCGGCTTGCGGGCGTGCAGATGGTGCACGTTCCCTACAAAGGCACCGGACCGGCTCTCACCGATCTCGTCGCGGGCCGCGTGCAGATGCTCTCGGTGGGCCTCTCGCCCGTGCAGGCGCACCTGAAGAGCGGTGCGCTCAAGGCGCTCGCGGCGGCCTCCAAGTCGCGTCTTGCCGCTTTGCCCCAGGTGCCGACCTCCGCCGAGGCCGGACTGCCCGGCTACGAGATGACCACCTGGTTCGGAATTTTCGCGCCCAAGGGCACGAGCCCCGAGATCGTGCACCTGCTCAATGCAAGAATGCAGGCGGTGATCGACGAGCCGAAGACGAAGAAACGCCTGCTCGATTCGGGCATCGAACCGATCGGCGGGTCGGTGCAGGCGTTCGCGGAGCTGGTGCGCTCGGACACTCGCGCCTGGGAGCGGGTCGTCAGGGCCTCGGGCGTAAAGCTCGACTGAGCTTGTTCCGGAATCGAAGGAGAAGGCGATGAAGATTTGCCATTACAACGAGGGCCTCGCGGGGGCGGTGGTCGGAGAAAAGCTCTATCCGATCGGCGACGCGCTCATGAAAGCCGGCCATCTGAAGCCGGGCCACACCATGCTCGAACTGATCGAGCGACTTGCGAACGAGCCCGCGGCGATGAAGTTGGCGCGTTTCGCGGCGCAGACCGGGTCCTCCGTCCCGCTCGCGCAGGTGAAACTGCTCGCGCCACTCCTCGATCCGCCTGCGATCTGGGCCGCGGCCGCGAACTACAAGGCGCACCAGGCTGAAATGCGGGAAAAAATGGGCTCGTCTGACCGTTCGGACCTCTCTAAGGACGAACTGATGGCGGAGTTTTTTCTTAAGCCCGCGTCCTCGATCATCGGCCCGGGCGGGTCCGTGATCCTTCCGAGAATATCCAAGGACGTGGATTTCGAATGCGAACTGTGCGCGGTGATCGGAAAGACGGCACGCCACGTCAGCGAAGACCAGGCGCTCGACCACGTGTTCGGCTACACGATTTGCTGGGACTTCAGCCAGCGCGATCCCTGGGGGCGGGGCAGGCAGAACACGCGCAACATCCGCAAAGGCTTCGACACCTTCACCGGCCTCGGACCGTGGATCGTGACGCGCGACGAGATCGAAGATCCGCAGGACCTCGCGATCCGCGTCGAGCAGAACGGCAAGCTCGCCATGAGCGCGCACACCGGCGACATGATCTGCGGCCTGCGCGAGCACATTCGCTTTCTCTCGCACGTGATGACGCTCAAGCCCGGAGTGCTGATCACGACGGGAACGCCTGCGGGCGTCTCCAAGCTCGCCGACGGCGATCACCTGAGAGGCAGTATCGAGCGCATCGGCGAGATGGAAGTTGCGGTGCGGGCAGAACGCTAGCGCGATTGTCGATGACCCGGCCGCCGGCAATGGCGTAGACTTGCGATCGGCATCCGAGCAAGAAGGCAGAAAGCCTATGCGAACGCGCAAAGTCGCCGCCGGAATCCTTTTCGGTCTGTGCGCTGCGTCAGCGTCTGCTCAGATGGGCTATCCGAACCGCCCGATCCGGATGGTCGTGGACACTTCGCCGGGCGGGCTCACCGATATCCTCGGGCGCGTAGCCGCCGAGGGCCTCGCGCAGCAACTGGGCCGGCAGGTCGTGGTCGAGAACAAGGCGGGCGCATCGGGCAACGTCGCCATCGAATACGTGGTGAAATCGTCCGCCGACGGCCACACGCTGCTGATCGGCGCCGGCGGGAACCTCGTCATCAAGCCTTTCCTCGAGCACTCGCTTCCCTTCGATCCGCTCGTCGACCTGGTCCCGGTGTTCAACGTCGCCGAGGCGCCGCACATCCTGGTCGTCCCGAGCTCGATTCCGGCGAAGGATCTCGCGGAGTTCATCGCGTATGCCAGAGCGAACCCGGGCAAGGTCTACTACGGCTCGGCGGGGACCGGCAGCCCGCCGCACCTCGCCGCCGATCAATTCGCGCGCCTCGCCGGCCTGCAGCTCGTGCACGTGCCCTACAAGGGCGTCGGACCGGCGTTCCCTGATCTCATCGCGGGCCGCGTGCAAATCATGTCCATGAGCTTTGGCTCGGCGCGGCCGTATCTGAAGAGCGGCGCGCTACGCGCGCTCGCGGCCGGATCGAAGCGGCGCCTGGCCGGACTCCCCGAGGTGCCGACTTCCGCCGAGGCGGGACTGCCGGGCTGGGAGATGAGCGCCTGGTTCGGCATCTTCGCGCCGAAAGATACGAGCGCCGAAATCGTGCGCCTGCTGAACGGAAAGTTCCAGGCGGTGATCGAGGAGCCCAAGGCGCGACAGCGGCTGCTCGAGGTCGGCGCCGAGCCGCTCGGCGGCCCGGCTCAAGGCTTCGCCGAACGCGTGCGCGCCGACTATCGCCTGTGGGGGCAAGTCATCAAAGAATCGGGAATCAAGCTGGAGTAGCGCCATGGCTCGTTCGGTGCTCAAGACGAAATTCATCTCGCACGGCACGCTCGGCTCGAAAGATCTCGAGGCGACGCGCCGTTTCTACGAGGAGTTCCTCGGTCTGGAGGTCGTGCGCACCAGCCCCGTGTCCCTGATGATCCGCCTCGGCGGCAACCACGTGTACGCCGTGGTCTACACCAAGAAAAAGGAGCGCATGCCGCGCGTCTACCACAACGGCCTGGACGTCGACACCGACGCCGAGGTGGACGAGGCATGGCAGGCTTGCCACTCGCAGGCGGGAAAATGGGGCCTGCACGACATCGACAAGCCCTCGGCCCGCCACGGAACCTACAGCTTCCTTTTCTGGGACGCCGACGACAACGCCTGGGAAATCCTCTCCAATCCCAAAGGCGGCTACACCTGGATCTTCGAGCAGGGCGATCTCGAAGGCCGGGGGCATTTCGAGCGCGGCTTCCGTCATAAACGCCCGGATGCGAAGAAGGAAACCGCATGAGGGCGGCGTACTACGAGCGCAAAGGGCCTGCGTCGAAAGTCCTCGTTCTCGGCGAGCTGCCCGATCCGCAGCCCGCGCCGGGCGAAGTGCGCGTCAAGCTGCATTTTTCCGGAATCAATCCGACCGACACGAAATTGCGCGGCGGATGGGACGGCAGCACGGAAATGCCGTTTCCGCGCGTGATTCCGCATCAGGACGGAGCCGGCGTCATCGACAAGGTCGGCGCGGGCGTACCTCAGGCGAGAATAGGCGAGCGCGTATGGATCTATGAGGCGCAGCGCGGCCGCGCTTACGGCACCGCGGCCGAATACGTCGCGATCCCTTCTGAGAATGCGGTGACGCTTCCCGAGGGAGCCAGCTTCGAGACCGGAGCCTGCCTCGGCATCGCCGGAATGACCGCGCACCGCTGCCTTTTCCAGGACGGTGGTATCCAGGGACAGACCGTGCTCGTCGCGGGCGGCGGCGGCGCGGTCGGCCACGCGGCGATCCAGCTCGCGAAATGGGGCGGGGCGCGGGTCGCCACCAGCGTGAGCCGGCCCGAGCAGGAGAAAATCGCGCGTGAGGCGGGTGCCGATCTCGTCGTCGACCGGAAAAAAGAGGACGCCGCCGCGAGAATCAAGGCGTTCACGCGAGGACTGGGTCTCGACCGCGTGGTGGAAGTCGCATTCGAGGCGAACCTCGAGCTGAACCGCGCGGTGCTGAAGCCCAACGGAGTGATCTCCACCTACTCTTCGGGTCCGCCCGGCAGCGCGCCGCGCATCCCGTTTACCGCGATCATGCGGCAGGGAATAAGCATGCACTTCATCCTCGTCTACGCGATGCCCCGCGAAGCGCATCAGTTGGCGGCGCGCGACCTGAACGCCGCGCTCGAGGCGGGGCGCTACCGCCCCCACATCGCCGGCATCTTCAAGCTCGATGAAACGGCCAAGGCGCACGAAGCGCAGGAAAGCGGCGGCACGGTCGGCAAGCTCCTTATCGCTGTCTAAGACCATGCAGGGCGACTTCGCGAACAAGCTGCGCCCGTACGCGAGCAAGGCGCTCCAGATCGTCAAGGCCTGGTGGATCGCCGGCACGAACAAGCTGCGCGCGCGCGCGTCGAGAGCGCTCGGAAGGCTCAGGACCCGGTTTCCGATTCTGGACGTTTATGCGCGCGCGCTGCGCGTGCACGCCGCCAGAGTGCTCCAAACCGTCAACAGCGGGTACCGCGCAGGGCTCGCCGCTATCGGCAGGGTCAGCCCGCGTACCGCCAAAGCGATCGTGGCCTGCGAGACCTGGCTCCGGCAAAGCGACTGGCGCAGGCTCGGCCTCACGGCGCTCGCGGTCGTCCTCGTGCTCGGGACCGTTTTCGCGGCGATTTTTCCGGAAGCGGCCGGCCGCTATGGCCGCGTGATATTCACTTCGAACCGGATCGTGCCGCTTCCGGATGAAACGCGCCGCGCCGTCCGCGAAAAAGCGAAACAGCTTGCCGCTGCGCTCGACAGTCGCCTGGATAGGAAAAGAAAGCTCGCCGGCGAGACCTGGACCTCCGCCCAGATCCTCCTCGCGCTCAGGGAAAACGATCCGGGCTACGCGAGCCGGATCGACGTCAAACTGGTCGAGCAGTATTTCCGCTCCATGGCCGGACCCGAATGCGCCTGCTGGCGCCGGTTTCCCCAGGGGAAGCATCCGAATCACCTGGGCGTCACATCGTGGGTGCTGTGGACCTTCGCGCAGTACGGGATCCCTGCCCACAAGGGCGAACTCGAGTTTCTCCTCTCTGCCCAGGGCAGCGACGGGGGGTGGCCCCTGTTCGGGGGCGCGCAGCAGGAAAAGTTCGCCTCGAGCTACGGAACGGCCGCCGCCATACTCGCGCTGCACGAGCAAGCGGTTCTGCAACCCGACCGCGAGCGAAAGAAGCGGCTCGCCGCAGCGGTGGACCGCGGAGCGGACTGGCTGAAAAGCCGCGTCGTCGCCGGCCGGGCGCGCTGGGTGGATTATCCGGCGTGGCCGGAGGCCCAGCAAGACTTCCTTGGGGTTTCGGGTTTCGCGCTTTTCGCGCTGCATCGCGTGGGCGCCTGGTGGCTCGGCTCGCTCGACCGAGATTGGCTGCGCGAGCTTCCGGCGCAAGCGCCCGCCGCGCTGCGCGGCGAAGCCTCGGCGAAAGCGGTGCAGGTCGGCAGCCGGTCCTTCTCTGACGAGACGCACTACTACGAACTCCCTTGGACGATTCTCGCGACGGAGGAGGTCTACCGCAGCGCCGGGATTTTCCGGAAAGTCCGCGCGGTGCAGTGGCTCGAGCGCGCCCTCGCCCCCGGGGCTTCGATCTACGAGCTCACCGGACGCGAAAAGAGCACGACGCTCGTCGCCGAAGCCCTGCTCGCCTTGCGGAACGAAGTGAAGCATGAGTAGCGTGAAGAACCGTCGCGGCGCCGAACCCACGCTCAAGCGCGACGTGGCTCTAGCCAACCGCATCGTCGAGCGTTTCGGTCTCTCCAACGCGTTCGGGCACGCGAGCGCCCGCATCCCGGGCACGGACACCTTCTTCATGCCCACGCGGCGCAGTCCCGGCCTCGCCAGCGCGAGCACGCTGCTGGTTCTGGACACCGAAGGCAAGATCCTCTCTGGCAGGGGGACGCCGAACAGCGAGCTCTGGATCCACGCGCGCATCTACGCCGCGCGACCCGACGTGGGCGGCATCGTGCACGCGCATCCTCCGGCCTGCGTGTGCCTCACGCAGATCGGGCAGCCGCATCGCGTCGTGCACAACCAGGGCGGGGCGTTCTACGCAGGCGTGCCGGAGTACGAGCGCATCGGCCTCATCCGCACGCGCGAGCTGGGCGACCTGCTCGCGCGCAAGCTGGGCTCGGGACTCGCCGTCATGATGCGCGGCCACGGCATCACCACTGCGCTCCCCGACGTGCGCGCCGCCACCGTGGCCGCGTGCATGCTGGAGGAGAGCGCCGGCATGCAGTTGCGCATGCTCACCGCCGCGGGCGGGGACGCCGCGCGCCTCCGCGCCTACAGCCGCGAGGAGGCCGGGAGTCTGACCGACCAGATCGGCCCGAGGGTGGTGGAGCGTGCCTGGGAGTACTACGCGCTCGCGGCGGAGCAAAAGCCGCTGGGCGGCTAGAGAGCTCCGACGGAAAGGACGCCCTCGCTCGGCCGGCTCACTTCCGCCCCGGGCCGGCCTCCTGAACCAGGTTCCTGTCGATCAGCGTGATCTCGATGCGGCGGTTCTTCTTCCGCCCTTCGGGGGTGTCGTTCTCGGCGACGGGTTGATACTCGGCGCGGCCCGAGGCGATCATGCGCTCGGGCGGGATGCCCACTTCCTGTAGATAGTGCACGACGTTGGTCGCGCGCGCGACCGAGAGCTCCCAGTTGGAGGGAAAGACTTTCTGCGCCGCCTTGCTGATCGGCACGTTGTCGGTATGGCCGACGACGCGGATGACCTTGTCCTCGTAGCCTTTCAGCGCCTCGCCGACTTTTTTCAGGACGTCTTTGCCCGTGTCCTTGAGGCTCGCCCGGCCGGAGTCGAAGAACAGCTGCTCGGCAACGTCGACCGTGAGCATGTCCTTGTACTGCCGCACCTGCAGCTGGCCTTTCTTGACTTCCTCGGTGAGGTTCTTCACCAGCGCGTCGTATTGCGATGTGTTCTGCTGGCTGGCGGTCAGCAGTTGCGTCTTTTGCTGCTCCAGCGCGTCGATCTGCCTGCGCAGGTCCGCCTGCTGCTGTTCGAGCGATGTCTTCTGTGACTGCAGTCCCTGCACCTGCTCCTGGAGCGTGCCGCGGTGTTTCTGCAGCGCAGCGATCTCCTGATTCTTTTCCGCTTCCAGCTTCTCGTACGTGCCCGTGCTGACGCAGCCGCACAGCGCGAACGCCGCAGCGAGCGCGGCGCCCGCGGCGTGCAATCTCCTTCCGTTCATTTCCGTCTCCTGTTTCAAATAACTCCCCTGGCTCGATACAATATAGCACTGCGGGCGCGAAGCTCGCCGCCGCAGTTTCTAGCGGAGGGTGAAGTTTCCGGCGGTGATTGCGTTCGGGCCGTTGAAGGTGCCGGGCATGATTCCGGGACCCACGACGTTTCCGGCGCTCAGCCCCGTGAATGAGGTGCGGACGAGGACGGGACGGCGGTGCCGGACCGGGACCACTACGATGGGCCCGGCATACGGCATGGTTTCGCCGTAACCGTCGCAATCGACGCGCCGTTCCGAACGGCAGCGCTCATAGGCCGCCTGTGAGAAGGCGGCGAGCTCGTATTGTTGCCGGGCGAGTCGCTCGGCGTGCAGCTGCCGCTCCAGCCTGTCCACTCTGTCGGAAAGGACCGGATTCTGTTCCGGAGTCGCCGCAGCGCGCGCGAGAAGAGAAGGGTCGGGCGCATAGACCGAGATTCTGTCGGCGACCGTATCGGCCTTCTTCCCGTCCATGGGCGCCTGGTCGGAGTAGTGCGTCTTGCCGCCTTCGTCCACCCACTTGTAGATCTGAGCATGAGCCGGTGCGCCGGCGGCGGCCAGCAAAATCACGGATGAGATGAGCGCCTTCATGATCGCGTGCTCCGGGACGATGATTCGAATGCTAGCAAAGTCCCGCGCCGCGCGGACCGAATAAAGTGTTTCAAATTGTGTGGCTGTAGCACTTCGGCGACATCTGGCTAGGTCTGTATCCGGATCGGCAGCGAACGAATCGGCTTGCCCGTCGCAGCAAAGAGCGCATTGGCGACTGCCGGTGCGATGACCGGCGTGGCGGGCTCGCCGACGCCGGTGGGTTTCTCGCTCGAGCGCGCGATGTACACGCCGATCCGCGGCATTTCGTTCATGCGCAGCGGCATGTAGTCGTGGAAATTCGACTGCTCGACAACGCCGTCCTTCAGCGTGATGGCGCCGTACATCGCCGCGGTGAGGCCGTAGACGATGCCGCTTTCCATCTGCGCGCGGACCACGTCAGGGTTCACCGCCAGGCCGCAGTCCACCGCGCACATGACGCGGTCCACGCGGTAGGATCCGTCGCGTTTGACGGTGACTTCCGCCACCTGCGCGACCACCGTGTTGAACGACTCGTGCACGGCGATGCCGCGCCCGCGCCGGTCGCCGACCCTGGCCGACACGAGCGGCGTGGTCCAGTCGGCCTCGGTCGCCGCCATTTCGAGCACCGTCTTGTGCCGCGGGGATTTCGCGAGCAGCGTGCGGCGGACTTGGTAGGGATCCTTTCCGGCGGCAGCGGCGAGTTCGTCCAGAAAGGTCTCGGTCGAGAACGCAGTATGGGTCGAGCCGACGGAGCGCCACCACTGCACCGGCACGCCCATCTTGGGCGAGTGCAGCTCCACGCCCAGATTGGGAACGGCATACGGGAGGTTCGCCGCGCCCTCGACCGAAGTCGCGTCGATGCCGTCCTTCACCATCATGCCTTCGAACGCGGTGCCTGCCAGGATCGACTGCCCGACGATGCGGTGCTGCCATGCGACGATGTTCCCTTGAGCGTCCAGCCCCGCTTTCAGCGCGTGGTAATACATCGGACGGTAGTGGCCGGCGCGCATGTCGTCCTCTCGCGTCCACACCAGCTTCACCGGAGCGCGGCCATCGATCCCTTTCGCGATCTGCACCGCCTCGACGAGATAATCCGCGTGCGGGTTGGCGCGGCGCCCAAAGCTGCCGCCGGCGAAGAGCATGTTGAGCTTCACCTGCTCGGGCTTCATTCCGAGGACCGCAGCGACCTCCGGTTGGTCGATCGACTGGAACTGCTCGCCGTTCCAGATCTCGCAGGCGTCCGCCGAGAGCTTCACGACGCAGTTCATCGGCTCCATGCAGGCGTGCGCGAGGTAGGGAAACTCGTACGCGGCTTCCAAGGTCTTCGCCGCGCGGGCGAACGCTCCGGGAAGATCGCCTTCCTTCCGCGCGGGCAGGCCTGGCGTCGCGGCGAGGTTCTTGTACTCGGCCATGATCTCGGCCGAACCCAGCTTGAACGCGCCGGACTCGTCCCACTCCACGGCGAGCGCGTCGCGGCCCTTTTTCGCGGACCAGAAATCGTGCGCGAGCACCGCCACGCCCTGCGGGATCGCCACCACGTCGACCACGCCCTTCACCGCCTTCGCTTTCGCCGCGTCGAACGACTTCGGCTTTCCGCCGAAGCGCGGCGGATGCGCAACCAGCGCCGTGAGCATCCCGGGGAGCTTCACGTCCTGGGTGTAGATCGCGGTGCCGTTCGACTTGGCGCGGCTGTCGGTGCGCGTCACGCGCCGGCCGATCAAGGCGAAATCCTTCGGATCCTTGAGCTGCACTTCCTTCGGAACCGGCAGCTTGGCCGCGCTGGCGGCGAGCTGGCCGAAATTCGTCCTGCGGTTCGAAGGCAGGTGCATCACCGCCCCGCGCGCGATCGTGATCGAATCCGGCGCGACATTCCAGCGCTCGGCCGCAGCGGCGAGCAGCATCGCCCGCGCTGCGGCGCCGGCTTTGCGCATCTGCTCGTACGAATTTGCAAGCGCTGTGCTGCCGCCGGTACCCTGCAGCGCGCCCAGGAAAAGATTGTTGTAGCGGCTTGCGTCCGCGGGGGCGCCCTCGACCCTGATCTGGCCCCAGTCGGCGTCCAGCTCTTCGGCGACGAGCGTGGGCAGGCCCGTATACGTGCCCTGGCCCATCTCGAGGTGCTTCACGATCACCGTGACCGTGTTGTCCGTGCCGATGCGAACGAAGGCGTTGGGTTCGAGAGCGCCGGCCGCGACGACGCTTCTGCCGCCTTGGCCGGGCATTTGCGCGAGCGACGGCACGGTGACCCCGAGAGTGAGCCCCGCGCCCGCCTTGAGGAAGTCGCGCCGGCTGAGGTTGATGATTCCGAATTCGTTCATGCCTTTCTCCCGGCGCGTCATTTCAGATTCCGCGACGCCTGCCTGACCGCGAGACTGATGCGATTGTAGGTGCCGCAACGGCATACGTTCCCGCTCATGGCGCTTTCGATTTCGGCGTCGGTGGGGCGCTTCACCTTGGCGAGCAGCGCCGCGGCGCTCATGATCTGGCCCGACTGGCAGTAGCCGCACTGCGGCACGTCGTTCGCGATCCAGGCCTCCTGCAGCACCCTGCCTTCCTTGGTCTGGCCGATACCTTCGATGGTTGTGATTCTCTTGCCGGCCACAGCGGCGAGGGACGTCGAGCAGGATCGCGCGGGCTGGCCGCTCACGTGCACGGTGCACGCGCCGCACAGCGCCATGCCGCAACCGTACTTGGTGCCGGTCATCCCGAGGTGGTCGCGCAGGACCCACAGGAGAGGCGTGTCCGGATCGGCGTCCACCGACATGGGTTTGCCGTTGACGTTCAGGGTGATCATCGAGGAGCTCCTTGGGGAAAAACCCGCGGACGCGCCCGGACCGCGAGCGCGGCGGCGTCGCCCAGCCTAGTGGTGGTTCGAGGTCGTCGTATTGTACGTGGCCACTGCTGCCGCCGCGGCGGCGGCCGCCGCGATCACGGCCGCTACGGTCGACGCGGCGCCTGACGATGCCGCCGGAAGGGCGCCTTGCGACGCGCCGCCGGCGGCTTGAGCCATCTGTATCGGACCCTGGGCGGGAGTTTGCGCACGAGCATCGACTGCGACGACGAGCGAGACAAGAACGAGCGACACAAAGACCGGCAAGCTTTTCACCTGTCCTCCTTTTTCTTGGGGTTCGAAGACCCGGACTCCAAGATTATAGACTTGGTTTTAGGCATTGCGGCAGGCCCCGCGCGACTTTTTTCTTCACGGCCCCGCGAGTGCCGGGTAGAGCGATTGCGCCGTGCGGAAAAAAATCCAGTCGCGGTCCCGGTTCGGGAGGGCCGCGAGCGCCGAGTGCGCCTCGGTGAGGAGACCCGGCAGGCTGCCCTCGGAGGCGGGGAAATTCGAGCCCCAGGCGATGCGTTCCGCGCCGAATTCGCTCACAACTCGGGAAAAAAAACTCTCCGGCGTCGCCCTGCCTTGACGCGCTTCGCGTACGTTGTGCGTAGTGAGCTTGAGGTAAAGGTTCCGATAGCGCGCTAGCGCGAACAGGCTCGCGGCGGCGGCGTAAGGCGGCCCGTCGTCGATCGCGGGCCGCGCCATGTGGTCGAGCACGACACGCACCTGCGGAAAGCGCTCGAGCATCGTCACGAGCTGGGGAAGTCCTGCGGCGCGCAGCTGCACGCACACCGGGATCCCGGCGTCGCCCGCGGATTCCCAAGCGGGAAACGAGCGCGGGTCGTCGAGCCTCGCGTCCTTTACCGCGGCGGTGTGGCCGGCGATGAATATGCGCAAGCCCGACAATCCCCTGCTCAGCCAGTGGCGGATTCGCTCGGGCGCGCCGGGCTGAAAGACGTCCACCGAGAAAACGCCGGTGAAGCGCTCCGGGTGCGCTGCGACCGCGTCGGCGACGCAGGAGTTGTCGTGGCCGTAGGAGGTCGACGCCTGCACCAGCGCCGAACCGGCGACGCCCGCCTCGTCCATCGCGTCGAGCATCTTCTCGACGCCGACCGGCCGCTCGCGCGCCCAGTCCGATTGATGACCGCTCAAGGGCGCGAGTGGGTAGCGCTGCACGTCGGCGGAGATGACGTGCACATGGAGGTCGATGACGGCGCTCACTCGATGCGCCCCACCGCCTTTACGACCCTGGCCATGTCGTCGTAGTCCTCGCGGATCAGCCGATCGAACGCCTCGGGGCTCAAGGGGCGCGGCTCGACGCCCTGGGTTGCGAGCCGCGCGAGGATCACCGGGTCGCGCAGCAGCTTCGCCGCCGCGGCGTTGATGCGCGCGATCACGGGTTTAGGCGTCCTCGCCGGCGCAAGCAGCCCGAACCACGAATCGAACCGGTATCCGGGAACGCTCTCGGCGACCGGCGGCACCCCGGAGAGGAAGGCCGAGCGCTTCGCCGAAGTCACGCCCAGAAGCCGGATGCGCTCGTCCTTGGCGAAAGGGATGGCGCCGACGTTGGGCACGATCGCCGCGTGCGAGCGCGCGGCGAGCACGTCGTTGTTCGCGTCCGCGGTGGACTTGAACGGGATGTGCATCATGTCCAGGCCCGCGAGGCTCGCGAAGTACGCCATCGCCAGATGGCTCGAGCTGCCGTGGCCCGCCGAAGCGTAGTTGAGCTTGCCGGGATTGGCTCTTGCGTACTCGACGAATTCGGCCACCGTCTTCGCCGGGACCGCGGCGCTCGCCATGAGCACGTAGCTTTGCGCGCCGATGTTGGCGACGCCCGCGAAGTCCTTGATCGGGTCGTAAGGAGGATTCGCGCCGAGGAGCGCCGTGACGTTGTGGCTGGAGGCCGCGAAAATGAGCGTCTGGCCGTCGGGCGCCGCCTTCGCGACGCTCGCCGTGCCGATCGCGCCGCCCGCGCCCGGGCGGTTGTCGATGATCGCGGTTACTCCCAGCGCCGCGCCCAATTCACTGTAGAAAGTGCGCGCGAGCACCTCGCGCGCGCCGCCCGCGGCGAAGGGCACGACGATGCGCATCACTTTACCGCCAAGTTGGGCTGAAGCGGGGCAGGCGAAAGCGACGCACAGGAGCGTAATACAGATTTGTACGCAGCTAGGCATCCGGCTCACGATGCCGGAACTCTAGCAAATTCGAGGTTACCGAGAGACGAAGTGGTCTGACGGGTTACAAAAACTCGGCTCGGGTTACAACAACGTGTTCATCGGACGGAGCGCGCCGCCTCCAGCTCGCGGCGCGCCTGCTCCGCGTCGTCCTCGAGCTTCTTCTGGCGCTCCCAGTAGGCGTCGGTCAGACGAGATCCAGCTTCAGGGCCCGTGCCCGTGCCCGTTCCCGTACCCGTACCCGTTCCCGTGCCCGTTCCGGTTCCCGTACCCGTTCCGGTTCCCGTACCCGTTCCGGTTCCCGTGCCCGTTCCGGTGCCGCTGCCGGTTCCAGTTCCGGTTCCGGTGCCAGCCCCGTTTCCCCGACGGGCGATGCCAAGGCGCTCGCCGGGAAGCGGGTCCTTGCCTGCGTCGCGTGCCGCTTCCGCTTCGCGCAGCGCCTTCTCGGCTGCCCGCATCCTCTCCTCCGCGCTTTCGCGTTGGACCCTGGCCTTCCGAAATTCCTCCAGGAGCTGGGCCTCGCGCGGACTCGTGCCGCCGATGCCCGCTCTTGATGTGTCGGGCCGACTCTCTATGATTTTCGCCGCGCCGGGGGCGGGCTTGTCGCCGTAGACGATGCGTCCGTCCGGCAGGATGGACTTGTAGACGACTTGCGCTGCGGCCGCCAGTGGCAGTCCGAATATCGCGATCAGGCACCAGCCACAGGCCGCGCTACGCAGCCGGGCCGCGGGAATCAACCGCGATGAAAGCATGGAAGTGTCTCCTCAACTTTGCTTCGATTGTAATTGGCCGATTCATTTCCCGCCGTCGTAGCAACTCGAATTTGTTGTGGCGTTATCACGACCGCATGTCGTCATTTCAAGGGCACCAGCTCCATGCGAGCGGGGCTCCCCGGGACGCGGCTATACTCTCCGGCGTATTGGCATCAGGGAGGAACGATCGGATGAGATCGCACGCGAGCCTCTTCGTCGCGTTACTCGCCTGCGCGGTGCTCGCCGGCGCCGCGCACGCCCAAAGCGACTACCCCAGCCGCCCGATCCGCTACATCGTCGCGAGCGCCCCCGGCGGCATCGCCGACATCACCCCGCGCGTGCTCGCTCCGCGCCTCTCCGAAGCGCTGCGCCAGCCGGTGGTGGTCGAGAACCGGCCCGCGGGAGGCATCGTCGCCGGCGGCGAAGCGGTGGCAAAGGCGCTGCCCGACGGATATACGCTGCTTTCGGCTACGCCTCAGGTGGCGATCGTGCAGTCGATGGTGAAGGACCTCGCCTTCGACCCGCGCCGCGACCTCGCGCCCGTCGCGCTCGTCGGCGTCATACCCAACGTCCTCGTCGCCGGCCCGAGGACGCCCGCGAAGACGCTCGCCGAGCTGGTCGAGCTCGCGCGCCGCAATCCCGGCAAGCTGAA
>VBDE01000278.1 GCA_005883665.1 Betaproteobacteria bacterium | reverse complement strand
CTCGTCTGGCAGCGACTTCAACGCCGACTTCAACGCCTCATTCACCGAGGAGCAACAGCGCGAGGGGAGCATCGAATACAACTACCGGCGCGAGCCGGCGTGGCAGTTACGCAGCGACGAGGGGATGGCGAGCCGCATGCCGGGGACGCCTGTCGGCGACAACGCGGCTATGACCGGAACCGACCCGGCCACGTACACGCGCGAGAGGCCGGGCATGAGCGCGTTCGTGCTCGAGGACGGCGTCGTATACCACACCTATTCCACCTATGCGCGCGGACTGGATGGCCTCTGGGGCATGTACCAGTGGCTCGACCGCGCCCCCAAGGGGCGCAACGAGACGGGCGTCTGGTGGCGCCGCCACGACGAGTACGACAAACGCTGAGCCAAGTCGTCGCTGGCGCCACCGGGGGACGGGAGATCTCACGACGCATGGTTCCCGAGCGAGCTTCCCAGCGAGCCTTCTTCGGCGTCTCGGCGCTGCTCTTCGCCGCCAGCGCGGCGGTGACGATCGCCTGGTGCGCGTCCATGTCGGGGATGGGCGGGATGCCGATGCCCGGCGGCTGGACGATGTCGATGGCGTGGATGCGGATGCCCGGTCAGACGTGGCCCGGCGCCGCAGCGTCGTTCCTTGGCATGTGGGTCGTGATGATGGTGGCGATGATGCTGCCGTCCCTGCTCCCAATGCTGTGGCGCTACCGACAGGCCGTCGGCACGACAGGCAACACGCGCCTCGGTCGGCTGACCGCGCTCGTGGGCGTAGGTTACTTCTTCGTCTGGACCGTGTTCGGAATGGCCGCTTTTCCGCTGGGCGTCGCGCTGGCGACGATCGAGATGCACCAACCGGCGCTGGCGAGCGCCGTACCCATCGCGGTCGGTGTAGTCGTGGTGATCGCTGGCTGTCTCCAGTTCACCGTGTGGAAAGCGCGTCACCTTGCCCGCTGCCGGGAGGCGCCCGGGCCAGGCCGTACGCTGCCGGCCTACGGCACGGCGTGGCGACACGGCCTGCGCCTCGGCCTCCACTGCACCCGCTGCAATGTCGGTCTCATGGCAATCCTCCTGGTCATCGGGGTCATGGACCTTCGCGCGATGGCTGTCGTGGCGGCAGCCATCACCGTCGAACGTCTCGCGCCGGCCGGTGAGCGCATCGCGCGAGCCACCGGGGCCGTCGTCGTCGTGGCAGGGTTGTTTCTGATCATGCGCGCAGCCGGGCTCGGATGACGCAGTCGCATCGTGCACCTGATGACGCATTCGCAGCGGCTGCCGACGCTCGCGGAGCTGGCGAACGTAGCGGCCTTCGTCGCCGTGACATCGAAGGGAAGAAGGATGCTTGACCGCACTAAATCACAATCGCACGCCCGGCGGCTACCGGGGGGCGGCCCGTTGGTTTTCCACCCATTGCCGAAGAAACAACAACGAACCCGGGCGAGCGCGACGCGACCGGCGATTCAGCTTGCGGCGCCTCATCCGCGCGTCGGTTTCCGGGTCGGTGCGCCGGATATCCTAGAGACTCCCAGAAGACCTTGAATGTTATAGAAAAACCTGCGTGTCTGCGCCGCAAGCGGATCCCTGACAGGCGCCTGACCTAGCCCTGGACCTGGAAGAATCCAGGTTGGCACAATCCCTGCGGAGGCCGAGGCGCGATCTGTTGCGGAGAAGCACTGGATCGCCTAACATAAACACCCCCCGTAAAACCGGTAGAAGGGCACAAAAGAAGAAGCGACAACCGATCCAAACGGGCTATGGGGTCGGTCATCAACACGTACTGCAACGGGTGGTTTGATTGCTGGATGGTCGCCAAAATAGGGAGGGGTAGTGAGCGTTCGTATCTTCGGGCACTACGTATCGCTGCCGCTTTTGCTTCTCATGCTTGTGGAAGCGGCGACTCACGTAGGCGCGGTCTATCTGGCGGGGGCTGTTCGCTTTCTCGACATTCACTTCCAGGTTCAATCCCTAGCCGGTGAGTCCCTTTGGCTATTTCCGCGCGCGTTGCTGTACGCGCTGGTAATGCTAGTCACCATGACGGCGTTCGGCCTATACGGGACGGAATTGCACAAGAACGATCGCGAGTACCAGGTACGCTTCCTTGCGAGCTTCCCGGCAGTAGCTGTGGTGCTGGCGTTCGTGTATTACGCCGTGCCGGAAAGCACCTTAGGTCGCGGCATCATGGCTCTGAGCCTCCTCTTCTCGTTCATCTTCTCCGCGTCGGTGCGTGGGCTATTCTTCCGGATCGTCGGTCACGACGCGCTGAAGCGCCGGGTCCTTGTAATCGGGAGCGGATCCCGCGCGGCCGAAGTCGAGGCCTTGCTGACCCGGCTCGGTCCGAGCGCGGGCTTCAATCTCGTGGGCTTCGTACAGTGTGGGGATGGGGAGCCGTACCCAGACAAATCCAAGCTGCTCGGCGACTGCAAAGCGCTGCGGGCTCTTGTCGAACAGCACCGCGTTGACGAGATTGTAGTTGGGGTGAGGGACAGGCGCAATGGACACTTGTCGATGTCGGAACTTCTCGAGTGCAAACTTGAGGGGATCAGCATCGTCGATTTGCCGACTTTCTTCGAACGCGAGAGCGGCCACGTTCAGTTGAAATCACTGAACCCGAGCTGGATGATCTATTCCATGGGATTTGGCCGGAGTGGTTGGCAGCAGATTTTGAAGCGTGCATTCGATGTTTGGGTGAGCGGGGCTATGCTGATCGCCACCCTGCCGGTGATGCTGTTTGCGACCTTGGCGATCTGGCTGGAAACCGGCCGGCCAATTCTATATCGCCAGAAGCGGGTGGGCGAGTGCGGAGAGGTATTCGAAATCCTGAAGTTTCGCAGTATGCGCGCCGACGCCGAGAAAGACGGGGTCGCGCGATGGGCGAAGGAGAACGACGATCGCGTTACGCGAGTGGGGAGACTCCTCAGACTGACGCGCATCGACGAGTTGCCGCAGCTCTTCAACGTCTTGCGCGGCGACATGAGCTTCGTCGGGCCGCGTCCAGAGCGACCGCCTTTCGTGAACGAACTGAGCCGGAAAGTGCCTTTCTACGCGAGCAGGCACTCGGTGAAGCCGGGTATTACGGGCTGGGCGCAGATTCGCTATCCTTATGGCGCGTCGGTGGACGATGCCGTGTACAAGCTGCAATTCGATC
>VBDE01000277.1 GCA_005883665.1 Betaproteobacteria bacterium | reverse complement strand
ACCACGCGCACCTTGGTCGTCACGCCGACATATCCTTTGATCAGCCGTTCCACGTCCTGCGCGAGGGCGCTGCTCGCCGCAACCGACAAGGGGCCCGGCATCTCGGGCCGGCGCTCCACCACGACATCGAGATCGTCCAGGTGTCCGTCGCGGCTGACTTCGAGCACGTAATGGGGCGCGAGCCGCTGCTGTTTCAGCAGAATCTCTTCGATCTGCGAAGGGAACACGTTGACGCCGCGGATGATCAGCATGTCGTCGGTACGCCCGGTAACGCGCGCCATGCGGCGCATGCTGCGCGCGGCGCCGGGATGTGAGGACCAGCTCGCCGTCCTGCCCGTCCGGGAGCACCGCTCCGCTTTGGGGGTCGATGATCTCGGGATAGAAGTGGTCCTCCCAGATCGTCAGCCCGTCGCGGGTCTCGACGTGCTCGCTTGCGACTCCCGGACCGATCACCTCGGACAATCCGTAGTGGTTCAACGCGGCAAGGCCAAGGCGCTTCTCGATCTCATCGCGCATGCTCTCGGTCCACGGCTCTGCGCCGAAGATCCCGACGCGCGCCGAGCATTGCGCCGGGTCGAGGCCCTGGCGCGCAAACTCGTCGGCGATCACCAGCGCGTAGGAAGGCGTGCACATGAGGATGCCGGGCTTGAAGTCGCACATCAGCTGCACCTGCCGCTCGGTCATGCCCCCGCTCACCGGGACGACGGTCGCGCCCAGCGCCTCTGCGCCGTAGTGCGCACCCAATCCCCCTGTGAAAAGCCCGTAGCCGTAGGCGATGTGAACGATGTCCGTCGATCGCCCGCCCGCGGCGCGGATCGAACGCGCCATCACCGCTGCCCAGGTATCGATGTCCTCCTTCGTATAGCCGACGACGGTGGGCTTGCCGGTGGTGCCGCTCGAGGCATGCACGCGCACGATTCTGTCCATGGGAACGGCGAACATGCCGAAGGGGTAATTCGCGCGCAGGTCGGCTTTGGCGGTGAACGGAAACTTCGCCAAGTCTGCGAGATCCTTTAGATCGCCCGGGTGAACGCCCGCGGCGTCGAAGCTTCTGCGGTAGTGCGGCACGTTCTCGTACGCGTGCTCGAGCGTCCAGCGCAGGCGCTCGCGCTGGAGGGCGCGCAGCTCGTCGACGCTCGCCTTCTCGATCGGCTCGACTCGTTCCATTGCGCGCATCATTTCATGAAACCAGGGAGCCAGGTGGCGAGGCGGGGGAAGGCGACGATGATCGCGAGCAGCGCGACGAGCGCCACGTTGAAGGGGAGCACGCCGCGGAACACCGTGCCTATCGTCAGGTGGCGCAGCAGGCTCTTCACGACGAAGATGTTCATCCCCACCGGCGGGCTGATCAACCCGATCTGGACGACGATCACGACGATGATTCCGAACCAGATCGGGTCGAATCCGAGCGTGGTGACGACGGGAAAGAACAGCGGCACCGTGAGGAGGATCATCGACAGCTCCTCCATCGCCGTGCCGAGCACCACGTAGACAGCGCAGATCGCCACGATCACGAGAATCGGGTGCAGCGCGAACTGGGTGACGAAGCCCTTCAGGTCCGAAGGCATCGTGGTGTAGTTGATGAAGTTGGCGAAGATGAGCGCGCCGATCAGGATCATGAACAGCATCGAGGTGGTGCGCACGCTCTCGATCAGGACCTCGACGAAGGTCCTCCAGCGGATCGCCCGGCGTGCCAGCGCGAACACGAGCGCGCCCCCGGCGCCGATTCCTGCGCCCTCGGTCGCAGTGAACACGCCGGCGTAGATCCCGCCGATCACGACGAGGAACAGCAATACCACCGGCCAGACGTGCCTGATCGCCTCGAGCCGCGCCGCCCAGGAGCTGCGCTCGCCCGGGGGGCCGGCCCGCGGATCGCGCCAGGTCATCCACGCGACGGCGAGGCAGAGCAGCCCCGTCGCCACGATGCCCGGCAAAATGCCGGCCGCGAAGAGCTTGCCGATATTGGTCTCGGTCATGATGCCGTAGATCACCATGATCACCGAAGGCGGGATCAGGATGCCGAGCGTTCCGCCTGCAGCGATTGAACCCGAGGCGAGCGTTTCCTTGTAGCCGAACTTGCGCATCGACGGGTACGCCACCTTGGCGAAGGTCGCGGCTGTGGCGATCGAGGAGCCGCAGATCGCACCGAAGCCCGCGCAAGCGACGATGGTGGACATGGCGAGGCCGCCGCGTTTGTGGCCGAGGAAGGTGTAGGCGGCGTGGTAGAGCTCCTCGGACATGCGCGCGCGCACCACGAAATTGCCCATGAGGATGAAGAGCGGAATCACCGACAGCGTGTAGGCGAGCCCTGTCTCGTAGGTGGTCTGCGCGATCATCGACGCAGCCGCACCGAAATTCACCTTCAAGGCGAAGCCGAAGAAGCCCACGATCCCCATCGCGAAGGCCATCGGAACGCGCACGAAAGCGAGCAGCAGGAAGGCCGCGAGGCCGAGCAGTCCCTCGGTCATGCGAGCGGCCCCTCGATTTCGCCGGGAATGTGGCGCTGCGGCCGGCGGAACAGAGTCACGAGCAGGGCCGCCGCGGTGAGCGCCATGAGAATGGCCATCGCGTAAGTGAGCCAGGCGAGCTTGAACTGCAGCCGCGAGGTGGTTTCGCCCGCGCGGTCGAGGTCTTCGGCGCGCAGCCACAGGCGCCAGGAGAGATAGCCTGTGCAGGCCGCGCCGATGAGCGACGCGAGCGCGTGCTGGATGCGGAACAGCCAGTCCGGCGTCACCGGATCGAACAGGTCGACGGTGATGTGATCGCCGCGCAAGGTCACGAGCGGCAGTCCCGCGAAGATCAGCGAGGCGAGCAGCACCTCGGTGAGCTCGAAGCCGCCGGTGAGCGGCTTGTTGAGGAAATACCGCCCGACGACGTCGACGCAGGTGAGCAGCATCAGGCATAGCATCACCGCGGCGGCGAGATAGCCGAGCAGCGGCACGACCGCGCGGTCGAACCCGTCCAGGGGCTGGCGGGATTCCATGCGGTGTTTCTCTGGTCCCGCCCTTCTCAGAGTGAGGCGAGCGTCATTTTTTCTGGAGAACCGCGATCTCGGCGCGCAGCGCCTTAAGCACCGCCCCTCCGTCAACGCCCATGGGCTTCGCTTTTTTCTCGATCCACTCTTTCTCGAGCGGCTCGGTCTTCGCCTTGATCTCGGCGCGGAACTGAGCGCTCGCAATGACGATCGGGATCTTGGCCTCGCGCACCGCCGCTTCGCCTTTGGCGTCGGCCGCGTCCCAGGCCCGGCCGGAACGGCGCGCGAGCGCCTCGCCCAGTAGCGGCTGGATCGCCTTGCGGTCGGCTTCCGGGATCTGATTCCATTTCGCCTGGTTCGCGATCCACGCGAAGCTCACGTTGTAGAGGCCGCCCGGAACGTAGGTGACGTGCTTGATGAGCGGAACGAGCTTGAAGGAGAGCGGCGACTCCTTCGGGAAGAACAGGCCGTCGGCGACGCCGGTGGAGAGCAGCTCG
>VBDE01000276.1 GCA_005883665.1 Betaproteobacteria bacterium | reverse complement strand
CGGCGCGAGAACTCCGTACCACTGGGTCGAATCGTAACCCGGGAGCCCGGATTCGGCGATCGTCGGAACCTCCGGCAATCCCTCGCTTCGTTTCGCGCTCGTCACCGCGAGCGCGCGCAGCTTCCCCGCCTTGATGTGCGGCAGCGCGGTGAGCAGGTTCGGCGCCATCACCGACACCTGCCCGGCCAGGAGATCCACCACGCCGGGACTGGTTCCCTTGTAGGGGATGTGGACCATGTCGATTCCCGCCATGCTCTTGAAGAGCTCGATCGACATCTGCGGCGAGGTGCCGACGCCCGCCGACGCGAAATTGAGCTGGCCCGGGCGCCGTTTGGCGTACGCGATCAATTCCGCGACCGATTTCACCGGCAGCGAGGGGTGCACCACGAGCACGTTCGCGAGCGAGGCCGCCTGCGTGATCGGCGCAAAATCGCGCAGCGGATCGTAAGGCAGCTTCTTGTACATGACCGGATTGATCGCGAGTGTGCTCGCGGCCATCAGGATCGTGTGCCCGTCGGCGGAGGATTTGGCGGCCATCTCGATGCCTATCATCTGGCCGGCGCCCGGGCGGTTGTCCACGACGAACTGCGCTCCGAGCGACTCGGAGAGCTTCTGCGCGAGGGCGCGCGCGATGATGTCCGTGCCGCCGCCGGCCGCGGAGGGCACGATGAAGCGCACCGGCTTCGCCGGGTATCCGGTTTGCGCCGCCGCTCCGGCGCAAACCAGGGTGAGCAGGAGAAGCGCCGTGCGCAGGAGCGAATTTGCTTTGATCACGGCAACTCGATCTTTCCCGCCTCGACGACCTGTTTCCATTTTTCGATCTCGGACTGGACGTGGCGGCGCATTTCTTCCGGGCTGCTCGCGCTCGGCGTGCCGCCCCACTCGGCGAACCGTTGCGCGATCTCGGGCAGCGCGACCACACGTCGCACTTCCCGGTTGACTCGCTCGACGACGGCGCCCGGGATGCCCGGCGGACCGGCTATGCCGAGAAAGGAGCTTGCTTCGTAGCCCGGCACGCTCTGCGCCACGGTCGGCACGTTGGGAAGCGAAGCCGAGCGCGCAAGCGACGTAACCGCGAGCGGTCTGAACTTGCCGCCCTGGATATGCGGGTACGAATTGGTGAGCGCGTCGATGAGCAGCTCCATGCGGCCGGATAGCACCTCGGTCAGGGGCTCAGAGCCGCCGCGGAACGGAACGTGCTGCATGTCGATTCCCGCCATGGAAACGAACAACTCGCCCGCGAGGTGGTAGAGCGTCCCCATCCCCGGCGAGGGATAGTTCACCTTTCCGGGATTGTTTTTCACGAAGCCGATGAATTCATCCAGGGTACGGAAACGCGAATCGGAGCGCACCGAGAACACCAGCGGATACTTTACCAAGGTCGAGATGAAGGAAAAATCCCGAACCGGATCGTAGGGAAGCTTCTTCATGGTCGCCGCCTGCGTCACGAAAGCGCCGCTCACGACGAGCAGGGTGTAGCCGTCCGCAGCGGATTTGACGACGTGCTCGTTGGCGATGATCGAGCCCGCGCCGGTGCGGTTCTCAGGAAGAACCTGCTGGCCGAACCCTTCGCTCATTTTCTGCGCGACGATCCGGCCCACTACGTCGACGTTGCCGCCTGGGGGGAAGCCGATCAGAAGCCGCACCGGCTTGCCGGGGTAATCCTGGGCAACCGCAGGCGCCGAAAGCGCCCCCGCAAGCGCCGCGGCCAAGAAAAACCGCTGCATCTCAGTCGGCTCGAATGTCGTTCTCGCGAACGACCTTGCCCCAGCGCTGCATCTGGGTATCGAGCCATTGCGCCAGTCCCTCGGGGGAGCCGACGACGAGGTCTATCCCGAGCGTTTCGGTGAGCAGCTTGCGCACGTCGGGCAGGTTGAACGCCTTGACGAGCTCGGCGTGAAACTTGTCCATGATCGGCTTGGGCACGCCGGCGGGAGCGAAGACCGCCCACCACGCAAGCGCGGAAAATCCCGGCAGGCCCTGCTCGGCGAGTGCGGGCACGTCGGGCAACGCGCGCGAGCGCCTGTCGCCGGTGACCGCGACGGCGCGAAGCCTTCCGCCATTCACGTGCGGGGTGATCACCGCCACCGAGCCGATGGCGAGATCGATCTGGCCGCCGACCGCGTCCGCCGTCATCGGTCCGCCGCCTTTGTAGGGTATGTGAATGAGCCTGATGCCCGAGGCATGCTGCACCAGAACCATGGTCAAGTGCCCGAGGCTGCCGTTGCCCACCGAGCCTATGCTCACCGTGCCGGGTTTCGCCCTGGCCGTGGCCACCACATCGGTGAAGCTCTTGTAAGGCTTCGTGACGCCTGTCGCGATCGCCATCGGCGCGGTGCCGATCAGCATCACCGGCGCAAGATCCTTCACGGTATCGAACGGCAGGTTCCGGATCAGGAAAGGATTCACCGCGTGATAATCGAACACGAAGATGAACGTGTAGCCGTCGGCCGGCGACTTGGCGACGAAAGCGGTACCGATCGTTCCGGAAGCGCCGGAACGGTTCTCGACGACGAACGGCTGGCCCAGGGAATCGGAGAGCTTCGCGCCGATCATGCGCGCCATGGGATCGGTCGAGCCGCCCGGCGGATACGGAACGACGAATTTCACCGGCTTGGCCGGCCAGGATTGTGCGAACGCGGCCTGCGGCCCGACCGCGCAAAGCGCAAGCGCTACGAGCGCGGCGATGCGAAAAACGAGGGCCTTCATGATTCCCCCTTTGCCTCGGACGAGGCAGGTTACCATTCGGGCGATGAAGATCGCAATGATGGGTTCGGGCGGAGTGGGCGGATTCTTCGGCGGGCGGCTCGCGCACGCCGGCTACGACGTGAGCTTCGTCGCGCGCGGCGCGCATCTCGCGGCGATGCGCGAGCGCGGCCTCGTCATCGAAAGCGACGTGCACGGCGACATCCGCATTCCCACAGTCCACGCCACCGACGACCCCGCGTCGCTAGGGACCGTCGATCTCGTCATCCTTTCGGTGAAGCTGTGGGATACG
>VBDE01000275.1 GCA_005883665.1 Betaproteobacteria bacterium | reverse complement strand
ATACCTTGACCATCTTCAGCACGCCCGGCGGCAGCTCGTCGCCCTGCGTCAGTTTCTTGCGCTTCGCTTCGAACATGGCGTCGAACTCGCGGCGCTTCTGCGCGAGCGACTCCTTCAGGCCCTCGACCTGCGCCGCGGCCTCTTCATTCGCCAGGCGAATGTCGAACCAGTCGTAGCGCTCCATGCCGGTGAGGTAGTCCTTGGTGACCTTGGCGCCTTTCGCCAGGCGCTTCGGGCCGCCGTTCGCGGTCTTGTTGGTGAGCAGGCGCTCGAGGCGCTCGAAAGTATCGGACTCGACGATCCTCATCTGGTCGGCGAGGTCGGTCTTGTAGCGCTTGAGCTCGTCTTCGATGATCGACTGGCTGCGCTTGTCGCGCTCGATGCCTTCGCGCGTGAACACCTGGACATCGATCACCGTGCCGCTGATGCCCGAGGGCACGCGCAGGCTCGTATCCTTAACGTCGGAAGCTTTCTCGCCGAAGATGGCGCGCAGCAGTTTTTCCTCCGGCGTGAGCTGCGTCTCGCCTTTCGGCGTCACCTTGCCCACCAGCACATCGCCCGCCTCGACTTCGGCGCCGATGTAGACGATGCCGGACTCATCGAGGCGCACGAGCTGCGCCTCCGACAGGTTGGAGATGTCTCGGGTGATTTCCTCGGGTCCCAGCTTGGTATCGCGCGCGACCACCGTCAGCTCCTCGATGTGGATCGAGGTGAAGCGGTCCTCGCCCACCACCCGCTCGCTGATCAGGATCGAATCTTCGAAGTTGTACCCGTTCCACGGCATGAAGGCGACCATCATGTTCTGGCCGAGCGCGAGCTCGCCCAGGTCGGTCGAGGCGCCGTCGGCCACCACATCGCCCTTGGCGATGCGCTCGCTCTGCTTAACGATGGGCCGCTGGTTGATGTTGGTGTTCTGGTTCGAACGCGTGTACTTGGTGAGCTTGTAGATGTCGACGCCGACGTCGCCCGCCACCGTCTCGTCGTCGTTCACGCGCACCACGATGCGGTTGGCGTCGACATAGTCGACCACGCCGCCGCGCAGCGCGATGACGCAGGTGCCCGAGTCGATGGCGGCCGTGCGCTCGACGCCGGTGCCGACCAGCGGCTTCTCCGGGCGCAGGCAGGGCACCGCCTGGCGCTGCATGTTGGAGCCCATCAACGCGCGGTTCGCGTCGTCGTGCTCGAGGAACGGGATCAGCGACGCCGCTACGCTGACGATCTGCGACGGCGCCACGTCCATGTACTGCACTTCCTCGGGCGACTTCAGCTCGAACTCGTTCTTGAAGCGGCAGGAGACCAGCGTGTCGGTGAGCTTGCCGCCCTTGTCGAGCGAGGCGTTCGCCTGGGCGATGACGTAGTTGCCCTCCTCGATCGCCGAGAGGTAGTTGATCTCGTTGGTCGCCTTGCTGTCTTTCACCTTGCGGTAGGGCGTCTCGAGGAAGCCGTACCGGTTGGTGCGCGCATAGAGCGCGAGCGAGTTGATCAGGCCGATGTTCGGGCCTTCCGGCGTCTCGATGGGGCAGACCCGGCCATAGTGAGTCGGGTGCACGTCGCGCACCTCGAAGCCCGCGCGCTCCCGGGTGAGGCCCCCCGGCCCCAGGGCCGATACGCGCCGCTTGTGCGTGATTTCCGAAAGCGGATTCGTCTGGTCCATGAACTGCGACAGCTGGCTCGAGCCGAAAAACTCCTTGATCGCGGCGGAGATGGGCTTCGCGTTGATGAGATCGTGCGGCATGAGATTTTCGGACTCCGCCTGGGAGAGGCGTTCTTTCACCGCGCGCTCGACGCGAACCAGGCCCGCGCGGAACTGGTTCTCGGCGAGCTCGCCCACCGAGCGCACGCGCCGGTTGCCGAGGTGGTCGATGTCGTCGATCTCCCCGCGTCCGTTGCGCAGTTCCACGAGGATTCCCACCACGGCGAGGATATCGTCGTTCGACAGCGTCCCGAGGCCTTCGGCTCCCTGCGGGCCCACCCGGGCATAAAACCGGCGCAGCCAGGCGGGGGTCTTTTCCTCGATCTTCTCGGGGTAGGCGCGGCGGTTGAACTTCATGCGGCCGACCGCCGAAAGGTCATAGCGGTCCTCCGAGTAGAACAGGCCGTTGAACAGGGTTTCGACCGCGTCTTCCGTGGGCGGCTCGCCAGGGCGCATCATGCGATAGATGGCGACGCGCGCCGCGCTTTGGTCGGCGGTCTCGTCGATCTTCAGCGTCTGCGAGATGTAAGCGCCCTGGTCGAGGTCGTTGGTGTAGACGGTTTTGATCGTCTCGATGCCCGCTTCGCTCAACTTCGCAAGCAAGGGTTCGGTGACTTCGTCGTTGGCGTTGGCGAGTATCTCGCCGGATTCCTTGTTGATGACGTTGTGCGCGAGCGTACGTCCTATCAGGAATTCGTCCGGTACCGCCATCCGCTTCATTCCCGCGGCTTCCATGTCGCGAATGTGCTTGCCGGTGATGCGCTTGTCCTTCTGCACGATCGTCTTGCCCGTCTTATCGACGAAGTCGAAACGCGCGACTTCGCCGCGCAGGCGCTCGGGCACCAGTTCGAACTGATTGCCGCTCTTGGCGAGCTGGAAGGTGTCGAAGTCGT
>VBDE01000274.1 GCA_005883665.1 Betaproteobacteria bacterium | reverse complement strand
CCAGGTCAGCCGCGAAGGCCGCGCCGTCACCACTCTTTATCCCGAGAAACGCATCTATACGGTGCAGAACATGCCGATGACCGAAGCGGCGATCGATCCAGGCTTCACTCGCGACCTGTACGTATCGCTCGGCGATTCCGTGAGCGCGACGGCCTGGATCGTCCGCGTGCAGCACAAGCCCTTCGTCGACTGGATCTGGGGCGGATGTCTCTTGATGGCGCTGGGCGGCGTACTCGCCGCAAGCGATCGCCGCTACCGGCTGGCGGCAAGGCGCCAGCAGGAGCCGTACGCAGCGGCGCCCGCCGCTGCTCGCTGAGGATCCCGAAAAGGCAAGGATGAACCGCTTCGTTCTGCCACTCGCCATCTTCGCAGCGCTGATCGCTTTGCTCGGGGTCGGACTCACGCTCAACCCGCGCGAGGTTCCCTCGCCGCTCATCGGCAAGCCCGCGCCGCATTTCGAGTTGCCGCAGCTTCACGAGGGGGCGAAGACTTTCACCGAAAAGGACATGCTCGGCAAGGTCTGGATGCTCAATGTCTGGGCCTCCTGGTGCGTCACCTGCCGCGAGGAGCATCCCGTGCTGCTCGATCTCGCGAAAGGCGGGGGGGTTCTGCTTTACGGGCTCAACTACAAGGACAAGCGCGAAGACGGCCTCGCGTGGCTCAAGACGATGGGCGACCCCTATCGGCTCTCGGTCTACGACGTCGAAGGCAGGGTCGGCATCGACTACGGCGTCTATGGCGTGCCCGAGACCTACGTGATCGACAAGCGCGGCGTCATCCGCTACAAGCGCATCGGCGCGCTCACACCGGAGATCGTCAAGGATAAGGTGCTGCCCCTGATGCAAGAGCTTGGCCGTGGCTAGGCTTCTTGCGTTTCTATTGCTCGTCTCGCCAACTCCGTGGTCTCAGGCGAAGGAAGCCGCGCCCGCCGCGGCGGATCCGGCGCTCGAGCAGAGAGTCATGACACTGGCTGCTGAACTGCGCTGCCTCGTCTGCCAGAACCAGACCATCGCCGATTCGAACGCGCCGCTCGCCGAGGATCTCAGGAACCAGGTCAGGGAGAAGATGCGGCAGGGAAGCAGCGATTCGCAGATCATAGACTTCATGGTGGAGCGCTATGGCGATTTCGTCCTATATCGCCCGCCGGTCAAGGCAACGACGCTGCTGCTGTGGTTCGGACCGCTGCTGCTGCTTGCCGCCGGATTCGTCGTCCTCGTCCGCCGCGTCCTTCGCCGGCGACCGGCGCAGGATCTCGAAATAAACGCCTCCGAGCGCAAGCGCGCGGCAGAGCTCCTTGCCGGAAACGAGGCGGAGCGCCGGTGACTGCGTTCGTCGTCCTCGGCGCCGTGCTCATCGCCGGCGCCCTGCTGTTCGTCGTGCCGCCGCTGCTGCGCCGCAGCTCGCGCACGGGCGCAACGCGCGATGCCGTCAATGTCGCGGTATACCGCGATCAGCTGCGCGAGCTCGACGCCGACCTGCGCGCCGGAACGCTGGCTTCGGACCAGCATGAAAAAGCGCGCCGCGAGATCGAAGCGCGTCTGCTCGCCGACGTGGGCGGGGGCGAGGCCCCGGCGCAATCTCCGCGACACGCGCGCGCCGCCGCGCTCGCTCTGGGTCTGGCCGTTCCGATTTGCGCGCTCGCCGTCTACGTGGCGGTCGGCAACCCGCGGGCCCTCTTGCCGCAGACCGCCGAGGCCGGAAATCAGCACGGATTGAGCGCCCAGCAATTCGAGGCGCTGGTCTCGCGCCTCGCGGCGCGCCTGAAGGACAACCCCGAGGATGCCGAGGGCTGGATGATGCTGGGGCGCTCGTACGCGGTGCTGGGGCGCTTCGGCGAGTCGAGCGAAGCCTACGCCAAGGCCGCTGCGCGCATGCCGCGCGACGCCCAGCTCCTCGCGGATTACGCGGACGCTCTCGCGATGGCGCAAGGCAGGACGCTGCAAGGGGAGCCGGAAAAAATCATACTGCGCGCGCTCACCATCGACCCCGACAACGTGAAGGCGCTGCTCCTTGCAGGCACCGCCGCCTTCAACCGGAGCGACCACCCCGCTGCGATACGCCATTGGAAACGCGTGCTGGGGCTTCTCCCGAAGGAGTCCGACATGACTCAAAGGGTGCAGGCGAGCATCGCGGAGGCGCGCTCTCTGGCCGGCTCTCCTGGCGGAAAGGCGCAGGTCGCGAAACCTGCACCAGCCCGAGGCGCAAGCCGCGTGAGCGGCTTGGTCAGGCTCGCGCCGGAGCTCGCCGGAAAAGTCTCCCCAGGCGACACCGTTTTCATTTTCGCCCGGGCCGCCGAAGGTCCACGCGTGCCGCTCGCCGTCCTGCGCAAGCGCGGCAGTGACCTTCCCGCCGAGTTCACCCTCGATGACTCGATGGCGATGGCGCCGCAGATGAAGCTGTCCGCGTTCCCGCGCGTGGTCATCGGCGCGCGCGTCTCGAAATCCGCCAATGCAAACCCGCAGGCGGGCGACCTTCAAGGCTTGAGCGCGGCGGTGAACGTCGGCGCCAAGAGCGTAAGCGTCGTGATCGACACCGAGCTGCGCGAGCCTGCCGGCAAATGACGTGGAACATGATCACCGGGATGATGTCGCCGTGGCACGCGGAAAGCCATTGAACCTCGGTGATTCGACCGCGTACGGGCGCCTCGCGGAAAACGTGATGCACTTCGCCCGCGTGCTGCGCGCTGCGGGCCTGCCGATCGGGCCGGATCGCGTGCTCGACGCGGTGCGCGCCGTGGAAGTCGCGGGCGTCGAGCGGCGCGACGACTTCTATTGGACGCTCGCGAGCGTGTTCCTCGACCGGCGCGAGCAGTTCGAGATCTACGATCAGGCGTTCCACATCTTCTGGCGCGACCCACAGCTTCTCGAGCGCGTCATGGCGATGTTCCTGCCGCAGGTCTACGGCCGGCAGGCTCGCGAAGAGCCGCGCCCGGCCTCGAGCCGCGTCGCCGACGCGCTTTATCCGAAGCCGAAGAAAACC
>VBDE01000273.1 GCA_005883665.1 Betaproteobacteria bacterium | reverse complement strand
GCGCGCGGCCGAAGTGCTTGAGGATCACCTGCCCGAGCCGCTGCTCGAGTTGACGCAGCGCGGCGTCCGGAAGCGGAGCGGGCTCGCTGACGATGCCGGTCTTCGCGATTTGTTTCAGCAGTTGATACATTTCACAAATCCACGCCGCTGTAACTCAGGTTGAACGACTTGTTGATGAGCGGGAAGTCCGGAACGATGTTGCCGTGCACCGCGTGCTCGAGGAGCGGCCAGTTCTGCCAGGAGGGATCGTGCGGATGCAGGCGGTGGATGCGGTTCGCCGCGGCGGTCTCCAGCGCGATCAGCACCTCTCCGCGCCAGCCTTCGATCCAGCCCAGGCCGCGCGCGCCCGCAGCGGCCGCCGCGACCGGCGCGCGGATGTCCCCGGGAGGCAGCTGCTGCACGAGCGCCTGCACGAGGCGCATCGATTCGAAGACCTCGTCGAAGCGCACCGCAGCGCGCGCCGCCACGTCGCCGCGGGTGTGCGAAGCCGCGCGCGGGTCGAGCTGCTGATAGGGCGGGATTGCGTAGTCGACGCGCAGATCGCGCGCGATGCCGCTCGCTCGGCCGGCAAGCCCGGTGAGCCCCATGCGCTCGGCGAGCGCGGGCGTAACCTGTCCGGTCATGATGAAGCGGTCCTGCGCGCCTGCGTGCTCGTCGTAGATCGATTTCAAGGTCGCGACCTCGCGCTCGATTCTCTCAAGGTGCGCGGTCAGGGATTCGCCCGCGACGCGCGGCAGGTCCTTCGCGACACCGCCCGGTACGATCGCGTCCATCAGGTAGCGGTGGCCGAAGAGTTGCGCGTGGGTCCGCAGCAGGTCTTCTTTCAGCCGCCAGAACTGGAAAAAGCCGAACGAAAGCGCGACGTCGTTGCCGAGATAGCCCAGGTCGCCGAGGTGATTGGCAATACGCTCGAGCTCGAGCAGGATGCCGCGCAGCGCAAGCGCCCGGGGCGGCGGCTCGGTCCCGGTGGCGCCTTCGACTGCCATTGCGTACGCCCAAGCGTAGGCGACCGTGGAGTCGCCGGAGACTCGGCCCGCGAGCTTCGCGCCCTCTTCGAGCGTCATCTGCTCGAAGCGCTTCTCGATGCCTTTGTGCGTGTAGCCGAGCCGCTCCTCCAGCCGCAGGATCTTTTCGCCGACGATCGAGAAGCGGAAGTGCCCCGGCTCGATCGTGCCGGCGTGGACCGGACCGACCGGGATCTCGTGCACGCCTTCGCCCTCGACCGGGATGAACGGATAGCGGTCCGGGCCTTGAGCGAAGCGGGCAGCGGCCTCGACGGTCTTGCGCAGAGGAAACGCGCCTTCGGGCCAGGCCCCGTGCCGCAGCCACTTGCGCCGGTCGGCGTCCGCGGAAGGGATGATTCCGAGCAGATCGCCCGTGGCGCGCTGCATGCGGTTTGCGCCCGGGTAGATGTCGGCGATTCCGGGATAGTGCGGGTCCTCGCGCGAAAGCGGGACGCTCAACCAGAGCAGGCCCGAGGGGAAGCCGAGCGCGAGGTGCAGCGCGTAGCCGGCACGGCGCGGGGTCTCGTCGCTGCCCCACAGCGCGACCAGACGCGCCTTGCGCGCCCGGGCCTGCTCGCATATGCCGCGCAGCTCGCCCGCCGGGATCGAGACGCAGAACGCAGGCATCGCGCCCGCGAGCGGTGTGGCGTTGAGTCCCAGCTCTTCGAATGCTTTGCTCATGATCAACCGATCAGCGCCGCCGCCTGGCGATACCAGCCGACGAGGTAGGGCGGAATGTAGAGGCCCAATGCGAGCACGATCGCGAGGTGCGCGAACACGGGCACGAGCGTGGGCCCGCGCGGCAGCCGCTGCGCAGTGGTTTCGCCGAACACCATCGGCTGTACCTTGCCGAAGATGGACGCAAAGGCGACGACTAGCGCGACCAGCAGGAAAGGCGTCGCCCAGGAGTGCTCGTGCATCGCGGTCGTGAGCACCAGGAACTCGCTCGTGAATACGGCGAAAGGCGGAAGCCCGAGGATCGCAAGGCTCCCCAGCGCGAGGCCCCAGCCTATGGTCGGGCTCGTCTGGATCAATCCGCGGATCGAGTCCATGTTCTGCGTCCCGGCGGCCTGCGAGGCGTGCCCGACGGTGAAGAAGATCGCGCTCTTGGTGAGCGAATGCACGGTCATGTGCAAGAGGCCCGCGAACGCCGCCACCGCGCCGCCCATGCCGAACGCGAAGGTCATGATGCCCATGTGCTCTACCGACGAATAGGCGAACATGCGCTTGATGTCGCGCTGCCTGGAAAGGAAGAACGCCGCAACGACGACCGAGAGCAAACCGAATCCCATCATCAGTCCGCCGGAGAAATTGCGCCCGAGCGCTCCGTCGACGAGCACCTTGCTCCTCACCACCGCGTAGAGCGCGACGTTGAGGAGTAGCCCCGAGAGCACCGCCGAGATCGGCGTCGGGCCTTCGGCGTGCGCGTCGGGCAGCCAGTTGTGCAGCGGCACGAGGCCCACCTTGGTGCCGTAGCCGACCAGGAGGAACACGAACGCGAGCGAAAGCACCGTCGGCTCGAGCTGGCCGCGCACCGCGTGCAGATGGGTCCACAGGAGTGAGCCGCCGCCCGCGCCGAGCACTTTCTCGGCGGCGAAGTAGAGCAGGATCGTGCCGAAATGAAATACTTCCACGCCGCTTCGAGGCTCGCCGGCGTGCGGTACAGGCTTACGAGCAGCACCGTCGAGAGCGTCGCGCCTTCCAGTGCGACCCAAAGAACGCCGACATTGTTCGAGAGCAGGCACAGCAGCATGGTGAAGCTGAACAGCTGGTACATGCTGTGATAGAGCCGCAGCCGCGCGGGGTTGACGCGGCCGCGGTCCTGCTCGATGCGCATGTAGGGCCGGGAAAAGAGCGCGGTGGTGAACGCGACGAAGGCGGTCAGCGCGACCAGGAACACGTTGAACGGGTCGACGAAGAACTGCTCGTCGAACGCGACCATCGTCCCCTCCGACACGACGCGGCTCGTGAGGAGCGCCGCCGCGACGAAGGTCGCGAGGCTCATCGCAGCGTTCAGCTCCGCGGCCCAGCGTTTGTGGCCGAACAGGCCGAGCAGCACGCCGCCCGCGAGCGGGAGGCCGAGGACGAGCGCGATCTCTCGCATGTCAGCGGGGTCCTTGCGAAGAAAAACCGCAAGCGTCCGTGCCGGGAACAGGCAGCAGATGTCCTTGTGGCCTTCGCCTTCGCTCGCTCGAGCTGCGCTCGCTCGCGACATAACTCATATCTGTTCCCGCTTTCCCTAGTCCTGCCTGAGCTTCTCCATGTGGCGGATGTCGAGGCTGTCGAACTGCTCGCGGATGTGGAAGAAAAATATTCCGAAGATGAAGGTGCCGACCAGCACGTCGAGCGCGACGCCCAGCTCCACCACGAGCGGCATTCCATAGGTCGCGCTCGTGGCGGCGAAGAACAGCCCGTTTTCCATGGCGAGGAATCCGATCACTTGCGGAACGGCTTTGCGGCGCACGATCATCATGAGGAAGGAGAGCAGCACGCTCGCGAGCGCGATGCCGAGCGTGGCGCGGGTGATCGTTCCCGCCATCTGCGAGATCGGCGCGGCGAGCGCGAAAGCGAAGATCACCAGGCCGATCCCGATGAGCATCGTCATCGGGATGTTGATCAGCGTCTCGATGTCCCAGCGCACGAACAGGCGGTCGATCAGCCGGTGCAGCACCCAGGGGATGAGCATCACCTTGAGCAGCACGGTGAGCAGGGCCGAATAATAGAGGTGCGTCTGGCCGGTCGACCAGGCGACGATCGCGGTGGAAGCGGCGAGCGCCGCGCCCTGCCAGGCGAAGAGGTGGATCAGCGTGAGGATGCGCCGCTGCGACAGCATTGCGAACGAGAGCAGCAGCAGCAACGCGGCGAGCACGTTGACGAGTTGGCCGGAAAAAGGCGCGTCCATGTCAGCCGCGAACGAGGAAATGCGTCAGCATTCCCAGCACCGCGAGGAGGAACGCGGTGGAGAGGAACTCGGGCGCGAGGAACAGGCGCATCTTCGCGAGGACGGTTTCGACCAACGCTAGGCCCGCCCCGGCGAGCGCGAGCTTCACCGCGAGCGCCGCGAACGCGACCGGCAGCGCCGACCAGTCGCCGGCCTCCGCGATGCCCCAGGGGGCGAAGAGCGCGATGCCGATCGTGATGTAGGCGA
>VBDE01000280.1 GCA_005883665.1 Betaproteobacteria bacterium | reverse complement strand
CGGTTGAAACACTTCGCCGGGGAAAATGCTCACGGCAACGGGCAGATCGACCCGCTGCGTCGAGAAATCGGTCGCGAAACTCTCATAGTAGAGGCGCGCGGAGGACGCGGCCGTGTTGGTGAGCCAATAGAGCGAGATGTTGTCGAGCATCTCGTCGCGCGAGATTTCCCGCTCCGGTTCGTAGTTGCTGTCGGTCCACTCGCCGAGCTTTTCGTAGATCCACGCCGCCTGGCCGGCGGGCGAGTCCGCCAGCGCGTAACCGATGGTCTGAGGCCGGGTGGACTGTATCTTGGCGTAACCCGATTTTTGGTCATTAAACGCAACCAATTGAGCGATGGTCGCTTTCTCCGCCTGGTTCGGTTCGCCCTGGACCGGAGGTGGAAACAGTACCGGCAGATTGAGATGGATCGCCGCGAGCCCTTCTACGTGCTGTTTGGCCATCCAGGTCGTGACGCCCGCGCCCCAGTCGCCGCCCTGCGCGAGATAGTCGGTGTAGCCCAAGCGCCGCATCAGCACCGACCATGCCCGCGCGATTCGCGGTAAGCCCCAGCCGCTCTCGGTCGGTTTGTCGGAAAAGCCAAAGCCCGGAAGCGAGGGAAGAACGACATGGAAGGCATCTTCGGGCTGACCGCCGTGCTTGGTCGGGTCAGTCAGCGGACCGATGACATTGAGAAATTCGACAACGCTGCCCGGCCAGCCGTGGGTCACGATGATCGGGCGCGCATGTTCGTGGGCTGAACGAGCGTGCAGGAAGTGAATGCCCAGACCGTCGATCTCGGTTCGGAATTGCGGATACGCGTTCAAGCGTCGCTCGAGACGGCGCCAATCATAGGCGCTACGCCAGTAAGCGACCAACGCCTGTATCGTGGCGAGGGGAGCGCCCTGCCGCCAATCATCGGCGGTCTGGCGTTCAGGCCAGCGCGTGGCCTGCAAGCGACGGCGCGCGTCGCTGATCGCCGCACTCGACGTCACCACTCGGAACGGTGTTACAGCTTCGGTGACGCGCGGCAATGGCGCTGGGCTCGGCTGCGCTGCTACGTCGGTCCCAATCGCCACGGCCGCGCCGGCCAAAGCGCCGCGCGCGATCGCCACAAGAATATCGCGCCGCGATGCATCGGCGGGGACCGTATTGGCGCTGGCGCGTGGGGTCATGCTCATGTGCATTCTCTCTGTCAGGGGGTCATGGAGTGCGGGGTGTTACCGCTTGGAAGTTCCCAGAAGTTGCGTTTCCCAAGCGAATGCGACCCCACTTCCACCACCGTGCTCAGTTAGGATCTTGGCAGCATCTGCAAGCGTAGACTCGCGCGCCCAGTCGCGCTGCCATTCGCCGCTCAGAGCGAGCCACGTGATAGGAACGGCTCCTGCTTGCACCATTCGCCGAACCGCCATGTCGTGCGCTTCCACGGATACGCCACCTGAAGCGTCGGTAACGATATACACGTCGTAGCCTTCGCCGAGGGCGTGAATAGTGGGCATCGCCAAGCACATCTCGGTCCAAAGCGCGGCCAGGATCAGCTTCCTGCGGCCGGTTGCTTTCACGAGGTCTACAACCCGTTTGTCTTGCCACGTGTTGATGTACGTCCGATCAATAGGCTTCTGATCTGGGAATACGTCTTGAAGGCCCTTTATGAGCTTTCCGCCGCGAGCTTCGAGCACCGTGGTCAGAATGACCGGAACTTTGAAGGCTTTGGCGAACTTGGCGAGTCCAATCACGTTGTTCACGATCATCGTCGGCTCGTGACTGTGAAGGTTCGCGAACTGAAACGGTTGGTGATCGATCAGGACAACGACGCATTCCTCTGGGGTCAGTAAAGCCGAAAGCCCCGTCAACTCCGATTTCGCCGACCGCCGCTCAGGGACGCTTGTTTGTGCTGGTATTGGCGCCTCCCTTCCGCGCGAGGGATCACCTTGTGCGACCACCATTCCGGCGGTCGCAGGGACTGCGATTGCGCCAGCGGCGAGTCCCAGAAATTGACGACGTTGATTTGACATAGCTGCGTTCCTCCGCAAGTGACGAAGACTTTCATGCGAGAATATCTGTGCAATGATCCCCTGGGTAGATCGAGAAATAGAATGCATATTTGTCCTGAATAGAATAATTCAGCGTGCCGCATGACCCCAGTTCAAGACCTCAACAACCTCTATTTCTTCGCCAAAGTGGTCGACTTCGGCTCCTATACGGCAGCGGCGAAAGCGTTGGGGTTGCAGACCTCGAAGCTGAGCCGCCGCATCGCTGCGCTGGAGACCGAGCTCGGCGTGCGCCTCATAAACCGCACGACGCGGCGTCTCTCGCTCACCGAAGCAGGCAAGACATTCCATCGCCATTGCCTGGCGCTCGTCGATGAAGCGCAGGCGGCGAAAGACGCCATGAGGCAGATTCTTGCCTCGCCACAGGGGCTCGTGCGCCTCTCTTGTCCCACCGGTCTGCTGCAAGGCGGCGTCGCCGACATACTCGTGCGCTTCCTCGCCAAGCATCCGCGAGTGCGTATCGCGCTCGACGCCACCAATCGCCCCGTCGACGTCGTCGACGAAGGCCTCGACATCGCTATGCGGGTTCGCAAGCCACCACTGGAGGATTCCGATCTCGCCATGCGCGCGTTCGGGCCCGACGAGATGATCCTCGTCGCCAGTCCCGAATTGATCGCCGCGCATGGCGAACCACAAACGCTCGAAGATATTGCACGAATGCCGACGCTTTCGATGGCAAGCGGCGACGAGCACTCGACCTGGCGCTTCCTCGGCGTGGACGGTACGCCCGCCGAACTGACACACTCGCCGCGCCTCCGCACGGACGATCTCTTCAC
>VBDE01000279.1 GCA_005883665.1 Betaproteobacteria bacterium | reverse complement strand
GGCGAGCGCGCCGAAGAAGGCGACGACTTTCGGCGTGGAGATCATCGCGCCGGCGATGGCGACGGTCGAGAACGTGTAGGGCGTCTCGATGGTGCGCGTGTCCGAGCGCCATGCGTACAGGGCGAAGTTCTCCAGGATGAGGGTGAGCCCGAGCGTGGCGAGAAGGATGTTCTCGTCCTTCCCGTGACTTGCGCGGCCGATGACGAAGCGCTGCAGGGCGTAGCCCAGCGCGAACATGCCCGGGACCATGATGGGAAGGGCCGCGTAGGGATCCAGGCCCAGTTTCGCGTTGAGAAAGAACACGCCGTAGATCAGCGTCAACCCGAGCGCGATCAGCGCGTAGACCGCCCCGGTCGTCAGACCGTTGAGCAGGGACGGAAAGAGAATCGACAGCTCGAGCACGGCAATGACCGGCTTGCACGGTCCCACTTCGACCAGGGATCCGGACCGGGGTGGAGAAGCTTCAGGCCTTCCAGGGGAACACCAGCTCGGATTCGGCGTAAGTGTTGGGGAGCACGACCCGAATGTCGCCCTTCAGGACTTGCAGCACCAGCGCCTGCGCGCCCTGATTCTGGCCGTTGACGAAGCGCGTAGGTCCGTAGGGCATGAAGTGCTTGTCCCAGGTGGAGGACGCCAGCGCGTCGATGACCGCCTCGCGTTTCGCCGACCCGGCGCGCTCGATGGCGTCGGCGAGCAGGTAGACCGACTGGTAGTTGAGGTACACCTCGTAGGTGTAGAACTGGTCGAGCTTTTCGACTTTGCGCCGCAGCGCGATCGCCCGCTTGTCTTTCGGGTTGTACCAGTGATTGCAGTCGATCACACCGTTTGCCACGTCCGGAAATTCCTTCACGAACTTGAACGACGAGGCCGCGCCACCCAGCACGGAGTAGATCGCCATCGGGCGGACGTTCTGCTGCTTCATGGTGCGCACGAGCAGCACGTATTCGTTGTAGTAGTTCGCCGGGATGACGATGTCGGGGTTCAGCGCCTTCATGCGCAGAACGATGTTGTTGAAGTCGCGCGTCGGGTTGGCGTGCTTGGCCACCTCCAGCACCTGATAGCCCATTCCCGGGAGCTGGCTCGCGAGAAGATCGGCCGTACCGGTGCCGAACAGCGACTCCTCGTGGACGACCATCACGGTCTTCGCCGGCTTGCGGGCAAGGGTGTTCATGATGTGCAGATCGTTGATTGCCGCCTCGGTGATGACCTTGTACCCGGGGCCGAAGCGGAAAGTGTTCTTCAGGCCGCGCTCGACTATCTGATCGGCGACGCCGACGTCCACCAGGTGGGGAATGTCGTATTTTGCGGCCGCCTGCGTTGTCGCCAGGCATATCGCGCTCGCATACGAGCCGACGATCGCCGACACCCCGGCTTCGTTCATTTTTTCCACTTCCGACACGCCGACTTCGGGTTTGGATTGCGCATCGCCCAGGACCGCTTCGAGTTTCGCGCCGCCCATGGACTTGATGCCTCCGGCGGCGTTGATCTCGTCGATGGCGAGCTGCGCTCCGAACCGGCACAGCTGGCCGGAATAGGCGACGAAGCCCGTCACGGGATGCAGGACGCCGACCTTTATGGGCGCCGCCTGCGCACCGGCAATACTCTGGAAACCGAAGGTCCCGGCCGCGGCGGCGGCCGAAAGTCCGGCGGACTGCTTGAGAAACTTGCGGCGGCGTTGCTGGATGCTCACCTTGCTTCCTCCGTGGAACCGCTCGTTTCGCAAGCGTAGCTTCGCTACGGTTTCTTCGCCAGCACCGCGCGCCAGCGGGTCATTTCCGATTGCAGGAATTTGCCGAGCTCTTCGGGCGTGCTGTGCTTCGCGACCAGGCCCATGTCGGTGAAGCGTTTGCGCAGGTCCGGGTTCGCGAGCGCGACGCCGATTTCGGCGTTCAGCTTCTGCACGATCGCGCGCGGCGTGCCGGCGGGCGCGAACACGCCGCCCCAACTCGAGAAATCGTAGCCGGGCACCCCGCCTTCGGTTGCCGTCGGGATGTCCGGAAATGATGGGTTACGCTGGGGCGTGGTGACCGCCAGCGCGCGCAGGTTCCCCGCCTTGATGTGCGGCCCCGCGGCGGCGAGTGGATCGATCATGAACGAGATGCGGTTCGTGATCAGGTCGGGATGCGCGGCGGAACTGCCCTTGTACGGGACTTCCGTCATTTTCCCGAGCCCGCCGGCCGTCTGCGCAAACAGCAGCGTCGCCAATTGCTGCGGGCTGCCATCTCCGGTGGTGCCGTAAGTGATCTTGCCAGCATCGTCCTTGATGTACTTGATGAGTTCCCGCAGCGATTTCACGGGCGACTGCGAGCTCACCACGAAAACGTACGGCGTGAGGTGCGTAAGCGAGACTGGCGCGAAGTCCTTGATGGTGTCGAACGGCAGGTCCGTCAACAGGATCGGATTGGTCGCCATGTTGGCCGCCGCCTGCAGCAGGGTGTAG
>VBDE01000343.1 GCA_005883665.1 Betaproteobacteria bacterium | reverse complement strand
CGTGCAGCAAGATCCATGAATGCCCGGGCGACTCCGAATTCGTCGCTAGTGGCGACGCCTTGGCCCCCGGCCCGACGCTGCAGAAACTCCTTCATGATGCGGCCGGAGCGCTCCGCCACTTCGGCGAACACTCTCGCGCTCTCGGCGGGATCGGGTGGGGACTGCGTCGCGGGCATGTCGCTAGTTTTGAGCGTAGCGAACCACGCCGTCGGCGCCGACCGAATGCTTCAAGCGTCCATCGTAGTGGAGCAAATGCAGGTGCGCCATTGCCTCGCCCATGGCGAAGAACAGCTGATGCGTGTCGAGCTTGCGGCGAAACAGCGTATCGAGCACGTCCGCCGCGGACTTGGGCGTCTCGCAGGCTTCATGCAGCTCGGCAAGGCGCAGGCGGTGATGCTCCTTTAGCTGCGCGATCCGCTCGCGCAAGCCCCTGAACGGCAAGCCGTGCGAGGGCAGGGTGAGCGTGGTCGCGGGCAATCCTGCGTAGCGGGATATCGAGTCGAGGAAGAGCGCGAGCGGGTTTCCCTCCGGCTCGTTCGCCCAAACGCTGACGTTGGTCGAGATCCGCGGGAGCACCATGTCGCCGGATACGAGGACGCCGAGCTCGTCGCAGTGGAGCGCGGCGTGCTCGGGCGCATGGCCGTATCCCATGACCACCTTCCAATCGCGGCCGCCGATGCGATGCGCCTGCCCGTCCATCAGGCGCCGGTATACGGAGGGGAAGCCCGGCACCCGGTTGCGATAGTTGGTGCGGCGCTCCTTCATCAGCTCGAGCTTTTCTCCGGAGAGTCCGTTGCGCACGAACATCGCCACCACGTTGTCGAAGCCGAAACCCGCGCTCCCTTCGCGCATCGCGTGCGCGGCGAAATACTCGGCCTGCGGCATCCAGAACTCGGCGCTGGTGCGCTCGGTCAGCCACGACGCCAGACCCGCGTGGTCGGGATGATGGTGCGTGACGATGAGGCGCCTGATCGGCCGCCCCGCGATGCGTCCGGCGAAGATGCGCTCCCACAGCGCGCGCGTGGCGTCGTCGCCGATACCGCAGTCGACCAGGGTCCAGCCCGCATTTCCGTTTAGCTCGTCCTCGAGGAGCCAAAGATTGATGTGATCGAGCGCAAACGGCAGCGGCATGCGCAGCCAGTGCACACCGGGCGCTACCTGCAGCGTCTCACCTGGCGCCGGCGGCGCGGCATGCGGATACTGTAGGATGGATTCGGGGGTCACGCGCTTTGGATGGCGCGAGTAGGTCGGAGTAGAATCCGGAGCTTCCCGCGGCGAAAGGTGCGAATTCTCGCAGATTATGGCGCCGCCCGCCACAAAACCGTCCGACAGCGCTTTAGCATTTCCCCGATGAACAAGCCCGCCGAAACCTACAGCATCGCCGACCTCGCGCGCGAGTTCGACGTGACCCACCGCGCAATCCGCTTCTACGAGGACGAAGGCCTGCTCAGCCCCGGGCGCGACGGCACGCGGCGCGTCTATTCCAAGCGCGACTGGGTGCGCCTGAAGCTGATCCTGCGCGGGAAGCGGCTAGGCTTCTCCCTCGCCGAGGTACACGAGATGCTTGAGCTCTACGATTCTGCGCCGGACGAGCGGCCTCAGCTGGAGAAGTTCGTCGCCGCGCTCGCCGCCCGCCGCGAGCAGCTTGAGCGCCAGCGCGAAGAGATCGAGGAGGTGCTCTCCGAGATCCGCGCGTTCGAGCGCCAGTCGCGCAAGATCCTCGTGAGCGCAAGGCGCCGCAGGCTGCCCGCCCGCGCCCGGCAGACTTGATGTCCGTGATTGACGTTTACGTAAACGTAAAGTAAAGTCCTTTTTCCCCCTGGAGCTCCCCGAATGGATCGAGCCCGCAACCTCTCCGGCGGCACCCCGGCGGTCGAGTTGCCGGGATTGCGCTTCGCTCTCGGCGAGGATATCGACATGCTGCGCGCCACGGCGCGCGGCTTCGCTCAGGCCGAGATCGCCCCGCGCGCCGCCGAAATCGACCGCTCCAACGAGTTCCCCTCCGATCTGTGGAAGAAGATGGGTGCGCTGGGGCTTCTCGGTATCACCGTGGAAGAGGCGTACGGCGGCACCCTGATGGGCTATGCGGCGCATATCGTCGCGATGGAGGAAATCAGCCGGGCTTCGGCATCGGTAGGTCTTTCCTACGGCGCGCACTCCAATCTCTGCGTCAACCAGATCCGCAGGAACGGGAGCGAAACTCAGAAGCGCAAATACCTGCCGAAGCTCGTCGCAGGCGAGTGGGTCGGCGCGCTCGCCATGTCCGAGCCCGGTTCAGGCTCGGACATAGTCTCGATGAAGACCCGGGCCGAACATCGCAGGGGCAGGTTCGTCCTGAACGGCAGCAAGATGTGGATCACCAACGGCCCGGATGCCGACGTGCTCGTGGTCTACGCCAAGACCGATGCCGATGCCGGCCCGAGGGGGCTCACCGCCTTCATCGTCGAGAAGGGCTTCAAGGGCTTTTCCACGGCGCAAAAGCTCGACAAGCTGGGCATGCGCGGCTCGAACACCTGCGAACTGGTGTTTCAGGACTGCGAGGTGCCGGAGGAGAACGTGCTGTCTGAGCCCGGGCGCGGCGTGAACGTGCTGATGTCAGGACTGGATTACGAGCGGGCGGTGCTCGCCGGCGGCCCCCTGGGCATCATGCAGGCCTGCATGGACGTGGTCGTCCCGTACCTCCACGAGCGCAAGCAATTCGGCCAGCCGATCGGCGAGTTTCAGCTGATGCAAGGAAAGCTCGCCGACATGTATACGACGCTCAACGCCTGCCGCGCCTACGTCTACGCGGTCGGGCAGGCCTGCGACCGCAACGAAACGACTCGTAAGGACGCCGCCGGGGCGATCCTCTACGCTGCGGAAAAAGCCACCTGGATGGCCGGCGAAGCAATCCAGTGCCTGGGCGGGATGGGCTACATCAACGAAACACCGACCGGGCGCCTGTGGCGCGACGCCAAGCTCTACGAGATCGGCGCGGGAACTTCCGAGATCCGCCGCTGGCTGATCGGACGGGAGCTGTTCTCCGAAACATCTTGAACGCCTTCGATTTTTACGTGAAACACTGAGGACACCGCCATGTTGAACGATCCCGTTGTCATCGTCTCCGCCGCGAGAACACCCATGGGCGCCTTTCAGGGCGAACTGAAGGACTTCGCCGCTCCGCAGCTCGGCGCGGCCGCAATCCGCGCCGCAGTCGAGCGTGCCGGAATCAAGCCCGAACAAGTTCAGG
>VBDE01000342.1 GCA_005883665.1 Betaproteobacteria bacterium | reverse complement strand
TCGGGATCGGCGCCTACATCGCATTTCTGGCCTTGATCAGCATCAGCCTAGGTGTGCTCAACCTGCTTCCGATTCCGTTATTGGATGGGGGGCACTTGCTGTACTATGCCGTCGAGATTTTCAAGGGCAGCCCGGTTTCGGAGCGAGCGATGGAACTGGGTCAGCGTCTGGGCCTCACTTTACTGCTGTTCCTGATGGCGTTCGCCATCTTCAACGACTTCAACCGCTTGTTCGCGGGTTAATGATCCGTCAGTGAAAAACGCGCTACGAGCCGCGCTCTTTCTGCTCGTGCTCGCCGGGCCGGCGTGGGCGTTCGGACCCTTTGTCGTGCGGGACATTCGCGTCGAGGGCATCCAACGCATCGAGGCGGGAACGGTCTTCAGCTATCTCCCCGTCAAGGTCGGAGACACGATGACTGACGAAAAGGCTGCGGGGGCGATTCGGTCCTTGTTCGCCACCGGATTCTTTCGGGACGTCAGGCTCGAGGTCCAGGGAAACGTGCTGATCGTGATTCTCGAAGAGCGGCCGGCCATCGCTTCGATCGATTTTGTCGGGATGAAGGAATTCGAAAAGGACAAGGTCAAGCAAGGGCTGCGCGACGTCGGATTCCAGGAAGGCCGCATATTCGACCGTGCCTTGCTCGATCAGGCCGAGCAGGAGCTCAAACGCCAGTATCTGACCCGTGGTCTTTACGGCGTCGAGGTCACCACGACCGTCACGCCGCTTGAACGCAACCGGGTCGCGATCAATTTCAATGTGAACGAGGGGGAAGTCGCGAAGATCAGGAGAATCAACATCGTTGGTAATCGCGCATTTTCCGAGGAGGAGTTGCTCGGCGTACTCCAGCTGCGCACCCCCGGCTGGTTCACCTGGTTTTCGAAGAACGACCAATACTCCAGGCAAAAACTTCAAGCCGACCTCGAATCGATGCGCTCGTATTACCTGAACGCAGGCTACCTCGAGTTCAATATCGACTCCACCCAGGTCTCGATTTCCCCCGATCGTCACGACATCTACATCACGGTCAACATCACTGAGGGCGAGAAATTCGAGGTCGGCGACGTGAAGCTGGGGGGAGACTTGCTAGTCCCCGAGGCGGAGCTTCTCTCGTTGATCACGGTCAAACCGGGCGAAACGTTCTCCAGGGAAAAGCTCACCGAGTCGACCAAGGCGATTACCGACAGGCTGGGGCGGGACGGCTATGCTTTTGCCAACGTCAATGCGAATCCCGATATCGACAAGGAAAAGCGCAAGGTCAGCTTCACCTTTCTGATCGACCCTGGGCGGCGCGTCTACGTCCGGCGGATCAGCGTAGTCGGAAACACACGCACCCGCGACGAGGTGGTGCGCCGCGAGATGCGCCAGCTAGAGGGAAGTTTTTTCGACAGCCAGAAGCTGCAGCTCTCCAAGCAGCGGATCGACAAGACGGGTTATTTCAGCGAAGTCGAGGTCGAGACTCCGGCGGTGCCCGGCACGACCGATCAGGTCGACGTCACCGTGCGGGTCAAGGAGAAACCCACCGGCGCGGTGCTGCTCGGCGTGGGTTTTTCCAATGTCGATAAATTCATCGTTCAGGCCTCGGTTCAACAGAGTAATTTTTTCGGGACCAAGTCGCCTCCGGGTCCGTCAACAAGGTCGCCGCGTTTTCCTTTACCGATCCCTACTACACGGTCGACGGAGTCAGCCGTGGCTTCGACGTCTACCGGCGCGACGTGAACGCCACCTCCTTGGGAATCGGCAACTACAGGACCAGCACGATCGGCGGGGCGGTACGCTTCGGCGTGCCCTTTACCGAGTACGACACTTTGTTTTTCGGCCTCGGTACGGAGCAGGTCAGACTCTTTCTCGCCGCCGACAGCCCGCAGCGTTACCTTGTCTTTCAGAACCAGTTCGGCGGCAACTATATTACGCTGGTCAGCACCGCCGGCTGGGTCCGCGACTCGCGGGACAGCTTCATCTGGCCGACGAGGGGTCACCTCGAGCGTGCCACTCTGGAACTCGCGACGCCGCCCGGGGACCTCGAGTACTGGAAGTATTCCTATACCCACCAGTATTTCTACCCGTACTCGTCCAGACTCACTTTCGTGCTCAGTGGGGAGCTTGACGCCGGTGACGGGTACGGTGGAAAGCCGCTGCCGTTTTTCAAGAACTATTACTCGGGCGGCATCGGCAGCGTACGTGGATTCCGAACTGCGTCATTGGGATCACGTGACCTCGACGGAAGCTTCCTGGGGGGCAATCGGAAAATCAACGGATCGGCGGAGCTGTTGTTTCCGGTGCCGGGCATCAGCGCGATTGACCGGTCGATGCGATTTGGAGCTTTCATCGACGCAGGACAGGTCTATGGCTTGACCGAAAAGCTCGACCTTTCGCAACTGCGTGCCTCATGGGGAATGAGCTTTGCCTGGAACTCGCCGATCGGACCGATGAAAATCAGCGTCGCGAAACCGCTGAACGACAAGCCTGGGGACAATATCCAGCACGTCCAGTTTACGCTTGGCACCGTATTCTGACGGCCCGGTATAATCCTTTCTTAAGGCAGGCCCCATGGCAGGTTCGCAAAGGAACTCCCTAGTCCGTTGGACCCTCACGGCAGCCCTCGGCTTCGTCAGCCCGGCTCTCGCCCAGTCGAGCATCGGGTTTGTCAGCCTGGAGCGGATCCTGAAGGAAGCGCCTGCAGCGCAGCGGGCCCAGAAGAAACTGGAGCAGGAATTCTCCCAGCGCGGGCAGGACCTCTCCAGGATGGCGGAGCAGCTGAAGAACATGCAAGAGAACCTGGAGAAGAACGCACTGACGATGTCGGACTCGGAGCGGCAGAAGCGCGAGCGCGAATTCGGTGATACGAACCGGGACTTTCAGCGCAGACAACGGGAATTCAACGAGGATCTCGGCCAGCGGCGCAAGGAGGAATTCGAAGGAGTCCTCGAACGCGCCAACCGGGCCGTGAGGCAGATCGCCGAGGCCCAAAAACTCGACATCGTGTTTCAAAACGAGCAGGTCGTCTGGGCGAGCCCTCGCATCGACATCACCGACAAGGTCATCAAGGCGCTAGAGGATACTCGCGCGGGCAAGTGACGCAATCCATTTCGCGTTCTTATCGGCTTGGTGAAATCGTCGCCAGGCTTGGCGGGGAGCTGATAGGCGATCCCGATGCCGAGATTCTGCGAATCGCCACGCTGGAAAGCGCCGGCCCGGGCGATCTTTGCTTCCTTTCGCATGGCCGGTACCGTGCGCACCTGCGCGACACGCGCGCCGCGGCCGTAATTTTGGCCCGCGAGGAACGGGACGCAACTGCCTTGCCCAGGATACTGTGCGACGACCCCTATGTGTATTACGCCCGGGCGGCGCAGCTGTTCGGCTCCGAGAGCCGCCCCGTTCCGGGAATCCACGCGCGCGCGGTCGTCGAAGCGGAAGCCGAGATACCGGCATCCGTCACAGTGGGACCGGGCTGCCATATCGGCCGCCGGGCACGGTTGGGGGAGCGCGTCGTGATCGATGCCAATTGCACGATCGGCGAAGATGCGTCGATCGGAGAGGACAGCCGCCTGGGTCCCTCGGTGACGGTCTATCCCCGCTCGCTCATAGGCAAGCGCGCTTTGATTCATGCCGGCGTGGTGATCGGCGCCGACGGTTTCGGCATGGCGCCCGATTCCGGACGCTGGATCAAGATTCCGCAAACCGGGCGCGCCGTCATAGGCGACGACGTCGAGATCGGCGCCAACACCACGATCGACCGCGGTGCGCTCGACGACACCGTGATCGAGGACGGCGTCAAGCTCGACAACCAGATCCAGATCGGCCATAACGTACGCATCGGGGCGCATACCGCGATGGCCGGCTGTGCGGCCGTTGCGGGCAGCACGCGTATCGGCCGGCACTGCGCCATCGGCGGTGCGGCGCGCGGACCACGTGACGATCTCCGCCGCGGCCGTGGTGACGAAATCCATCACGCGCGCGGGCCTTTATACCGGCGTGCTGCCCTCGGCGCCCAGCCGCGAATGGGCGAAAACAGTGGCGCACCTGCGCAGCCTCGACCGGCTGGTCAGGCGAATCCGCGAGCTGGAAAAGCGACTCCCCATAAAGAAGAGAAAGAGGTAAGCGATGGACATCCGAGAGATCCTGGAATACTTGCCTCACCGCTATCCCATGCTTCTCCTTGACCGAGTGCTCGAATGCGAGCCAGGCAAGCGGCTTCTCGGCCTCAAGAACGTCACCATGAACGAGCTTTTCTTCACCGGGCATTTCCCGCACTATCCGGTGATGCCGGGAGTCATGATCATCGAGGCACTCGCCCAGGCGGCCGCCGTGCTGTCGTTCCGCACCATGAACACGAAACCGGACGACAAATCGGTCTACTACTTCGCGGGGATCGACGAGGCACGGTTCAAGCGCCCGGTGGTTCCCGGCGACCAGCTCCTGCTGGAGGTTACCGTGGAGCGCAGCGCCCGGGGTCTATGGAAATTCGGGGCGCAGGCGCGCGTCGGCGATGCGCTCGCCGCCGAAGCGAAGATCCTGTGCACGCTGCGCCCGATATGATTCACGCGACGGCCATCGTTCATTCCGGCGCGAAGCTCGCCGCGGGAGTATCGGTGGGGCCGTATTCGATCATCGGCGAGCACGTCGAGATAGGGGAGGGGACCTCGATCGGGCCGCACGTGGTGATCGAGGGGAGAACGCGCATAGGAGCTCAAAATCGAATTTTCGGATTCAGCTCGCTCGGCGGACCGCCCCAGGACAAGAAATACGGTGGGGAGGCGACCGCGCTCGAGATCGGCGACCGCAACACCATCCGCGAATATTGCACTTTCAGCTGCGGCACCGTGCAGGACACGGGCGTTACGCGCATCGGCAACGACAACTGGATCATGGCCTACGTGCATATCGCGCACGACTGTCAGGTCGGCGACCACACGGTCTTTGCCAATGTCGCGACGCTCGCCGGTCACGTCCAGGTCGGGGACTATGCCGTGCTCGGCGGGTTTACCGGAGCGCATCAGTTCGTCTCGATCGGCGCGCACTCGATCACCGGGGTCGCGACCGTCCTGCTGCAAGACCTGCCTCCGTACGTGATGGCGGCGGGCAATACCGCGAAGCCCTTCGGAATCAACAGCGAAGGACTGAAGCGGCGCGGCTTTGCGGCGGAAAAAATCACCGCGATCAAACGCGCCTACAAGACTCTCTACAGATCAGGTCTCGCGCTCAAGGAAGCGCGGCGCAAGATCGCAAGCCAGGCGGCGAAGTTGCCGGAGCTGCAGGTGCTCGTCGAGTTCCTCGAGCGCTCGCAGCGGGGCATCATTCGCTAGCCGCGGTGGAAAGCAATCCCAACGTCGTAGGCATGGTCGCGGGGGAGGCTTCGGGGGACTTTCTCGGAGCTCACCTCATCGCCGCGTTGCGCGAGCGAGTTCCCGGACTGCGGTTCGTCGGCATCGGGGGCCCCAAGATGGAGGCGGAGGGGCTCGATCCCTGGTTCCCCATGGAAAAGCTGGCGGTGCGCGGCTACGTCGAGGTGCTGCGGCATTTTCTGGAAATCCACGCGATCCGGCGAAAGCTCCGACGGCGCCTGATTGCGGCGAGGCCGAGGCTTTTCGTCGGCATCGACGCTCCCGATTTCAACCTGGCGCTCGAGCGCAAGCTGAAGCGGGCGGGCATTCCGACGGTGCACTACGTGAGCCCGTCGCTTTGGGCCTGGCGCGGCGGACGCATGTCTACGATCGCAGCCTCGGTCGACAAGATGCTGGTGCTGTTTCCGTTCGAGGAGCCCCTGTACCGCGCCGCCGGCGTGCCGGTGGCCTACGTCGGACACCCTCTCGCGGACGCCACCTCCGACGAGGACGAATCCGCCGCGGCGAAGGAACAATTGCGGCTGCCTGCGACACGGAAGGTCGTGGCGCTGATGCCGGGGAGCCGGCAGTCGGAAGTGCGCTACATGGCCGCTAGCCTCATACAAACGGCCAAGCTGATCGCGGCGCGGCAGCCCGCCGTGCATTTTCTGGTGCCGCTCGTGAGCCGCGAAACGCGCGCGATTTTCGAGGAAGCGATGTACGAAGCCGGCGCGGGAGAATTGCCGCTCACCGTGCTGTTCGGCCATGCGCGCGACGCGATCGCCGCGTGTGACGTCGCACTCGTGGCAAGCGGGACCGCGACGCTGGAGGCCGCGCTCGCCAGGAAGCCCATGGTGATCACCTATAAGATGGCCCAACTCACCTACGGCATGATGTCGAAGATGGGAACTCTGCCGTGGGTGGGCCTCCCCAACATCATCGCCGGGGAATTTCTCGTTCCGGAGATTCTCCAGGATCAGGCGACCCCCGAGAACTTGGCCCAGGCGGTGCTGAACTCGCTCAACGATCCCGTCGTCAACCGCAGGCTTCCCGAACGACTGGACCAGATACGGCGGCTTCTGCGCAGGGACACCGCGGCCCGTGTTACGGAAGCGCTCCTGCCGTGGCTGCAGTCCGCCTGATCTGCGGCGTCGACGAAGCCGGCCGCGGGCCGCTCGCCGGACCGGTTTGCGCCGCCGCAGTGGTGTTCGAGCCGGGACGGCGCGCGCCTGCCG
>VBDE01000341.1 GCA_005883665.1 Betaproteobacteria bacterium | reverse complement strand
TTCCGCGAGCCGGTTTGGAGCCCCCTGTAGCTTGAGCGCGTAACTCAGAAGCTCATCGCAAGATGCAGAAAGCGGCTCGTGAGGTACTCGAATCTTTCAAGGGCTTCCATCGCCGTGGGCCGTGCGGCGATCACGGGCTTTTTGCTTGGTGTGGTCCTTTTCCTCAGCGCGCCGTCTTACGCGCTGGACGAAACCAGGGCGGACTTGCGGTTGTCCGTGTCCGAGGACTTCGTCCACGCGCGCGGCGCCATGGTGGTTTCCGCGCGCTACGGCGGCAGCTGGGGCGCGAGGCTCGGATTCTGGGCGCGCGAGTCGAATGCCGAGCCGAGCAAGGCCAATTTCTTCGTCGGCATCGATCACGTGTGGACCTACTCGAAGTGGCGAGCCGGATTGGGCGCAGTCTGGATCGACAAAGTAAACGATCTCAACGGCACCCACTGGGATTTCGATGTCTCGCTCGGATACGATATGTCGAGCCAAGCTTTCGTCGAATACCGGCATCATTCGCACGGACGGAAGCTTGGGATCAGCAGGGACGCGTCCAACGACGGATGGAACCTGATCGGCATCGGTCTCATTTTTTGATCGCACAAGCTTGCCGCGCCCGGCTCAGTTGAGTCGGACGTTTCTCGCCTTTCCGAGAACTTCCGGATTCACGACGTTGATGGGCGCGCCCGCGGCGTACGCGTTGATCTGGTCGAAGATCTCGGCGAACGCGATCTCGTGATCCTCGCGTGTGACGTAGCCGAGGTGGGGCGTGCATATCGCGTTGTCCATGTTGAGCAGCGGATGGCTGGTGTCGCGCAGCGGTTCTTCTTCGTAAACGTCGACCGCGGCCTTGCCCGGACGCCCCGCCTTGAGGGCATTCACGAGCGCGCCGGGCTCGATCAGTGGGGCGCGGCTCGAATTGACGATCAAGGCAGTCGGCTTCATTCGCGCCAGGTCGCGCGCGGTCACTATGCCGCGCGTGGCTTCGATCAGTCGCATGTGCAGCGAGATGACGTCGCACTCCTCGAAGAACGCCTCTTTGCTCGCCGGGACGGCGTAACCGTCCTCGCGCGCACGCAGCCGCGACGCTTCGCGCGCCAAGACGAGCACTTTCATGCCGAAAGCCCTTCCGTATCCCGCCACGACGGCGCCGATCCTGCCGTAGCCGAAGATTCCCAGCGTCTTTCCGCGCATTGTGCTGCCGACGCCGGCCTGCCACTTTCCGGCCTTGAGGGAAGCCATTTGCTTGGGGATCTCGCGCATGGCAGAAATGATGAGCCCCCATGTCAGTTCAGCGGTTGCATAGGACGGCATGCCGAAATGCTGGTTTGATGACAAGACGATGCCGAGACGCGTGCAGGCGTCGACGTCAATGTGTGGGTGGATGCTGCGCTGGCTGATGAGCTTGAGCCTGGGTAGGCGCTCGAGCAGCTCGGCGCGGATCTTGGTGCGCTCGCGGATCAGCACCAGCGCTTCGGTGTCTTTCAGGCGTCCGGCGAGCGTATCGACCTCCTGGACGTGATCGTTCCAGATCTCGACCTCGTGGCCTGCCAGCTTGCTAAAGGCTTTCAGCGTGCGCAGCGTGTCGTGATAATCGTCGAGGATGGAGATTTTCATGATTTTTTCGAGTCAATGATGTCTGAGCCGCTCCGCTATTCCTATGAAGGGCCATGGATGCGCCAGAAGTATTTTCTCCAGACCCTTGCCAACGGCGCCCGTACCCCCCATATTAGCGGCATCGAATTCGATTTGGGTCGGTCAGCAGTATCCCTCGGGGTGCCGCCTTTCTCCCACGGATAATTTGATGCCTCGCACACATTCGTGCGCGGCGACGCCATCTATGGAGAGATTCCATGCCTACCGGTACCGTAAAGTTCTTCAACAGCACCAAGGGGTTCGGCTTCATTCAACCTGACGACAAATCCAAGGACGTGTTCGTGCACGTCTCCGCGGTCGAACGCGCAGGGCTCGGCAGCTTGAGCGAGCACCAGAAGATCGCGTACGAGCTCGAGCGAGGGCAAAACGGCAAGATGTCCGCAGTCGATCTGAAGGCCGTCTGATTCCCAAATGACGAAAGAAGCGTTGATTGAAATGGAAGGCACCGTCAACGAGGTGCTCCCCGACACGCGCTACCGCGTGACGCTGGAGAATGGGCATAGCGTAATCGCCTACGTGTCAGGCAAGATGAGGAAGCATCGGATCACCATTCTCGCGGGGGACCGGGTCAACCTCGAGCTGACGCCCTACGATCTCACGAAGGGGCGCATCAACTTTCGGCACAAGGACGAAACCCCGGCGGTACGGTTGCCCCCGCGCCGGCCGCAGTACCGACGGCGCTAGGCGGCGCGTCAAAGGTTGAGGAAAGAAGCATGAAGAGCCGAACGTTGGCTCTGTCGGTCGGGGCGGTCGCACTTGGCGCGTTGCTCACGGTTTCGCCCTCGTCTTTTGCGGCCGAAAGCTCGGGCACCACTGCTGAGGATGTCTCGAGGAAGGCCGGCGAGACGGGCCGCGCGATCAAGGACGACACAGTGGAGCGGCGAGACGAGGCCATCAAGAAGGCCAAAGCCGCGCTCGATGATCTCGACGCGCGCATCCGTCGCATGGAAAGGAAACTGGACAGCGAATGGGAACGGATGGACCAAGGCGCCCGCAAGAAAGCCCGGGCGACTTTGGATGCGCTGCGCAGAGAGCGCAACGAGGCTGCCGAATGGTACGGCGGAATCAAGCACAGCTCCGCGGAATCATGGGAGCAGGTCAAGGCCGGCTTCGTGAAAAGCTACGAAGTGCTGAGGCAATCCTTCGCCAAGGCAAGGAAGGAACTGTAGACCGCCGCGGGATATCGGGCAGGCGATTGCGCCGAGAAATATCCCGACCGACCCCTACTCGTCAGAGGCCATTCGCAATGAGGGGGGAGCGGAGGAGAAAGAAGAAAGCTCTCTCCACTGTGCCGAGGGTCCGCTTGAAAACTCATAGTCGGAAAGTGGCCGATGGAAGTAACCGGCCCGGAAGGCCTCCGAATAGTCGTCGATTCCGACCATGGCGTGTATCGGCGGTTCCTTGCGCTGTTTGCGGAATGCTTCGCCATCGGCATAGCCTTTGGCAATGGTGAGCGGCCAGCCGTATTGATCGGCCAGCACCTGCGACTTTTCCTTGAACGCGATTACCGACATGACACCTCCGTGTGGAAACGCTTCCATACGTGCTTTGTCGGCATGATCAACTACCGGTGTT
>VBDE01000340.1:2483-8794 GCA_005883665.1 Betaproteobacteria bacterium | reverse complement strand
TGAGCAATTGCATTCGGAAACCTGCAGCTTCGGCGGTGCGAGCACCTCGAATCTGACACGGCCGCAGTGACAACCCCCTATGTGTCTGATCACGCGTCGCCCCGTCGTCTAACGACCGAGTCGGGCGGCCGGACTCAGACGACCGGAGCCGTAATAGTCCACGGTCCGCTCGAACGCGAAGCTAGCCCTATGGTTCATCTGGATTCTCGTTGCAGCGGGTGACGTTGCCCTTAGCCGTATGTATGGTGAAGCAGCGCCGCTCTTTGGCAGGTTCTGCGGCGGCGGCCGGCATTTCGGTGTTCGGGGCTTTCGCGGCGGGAGCGGGCGACGACCGCGACCCGATTGCTCGGGCTGACGGGCGGTAAGCTGGGTTCACATTGAGGCGGTCTTTGACTTCACCAGCATCTTTCAGCCCAAGCTCGCTGCACTTCGTGCCGGAGTACGTGATCTTTCCGGCAGCATTCGTACATTTAAAGATCTGAGCCGCAAGCTCACCCGACACCAGCAATGCCGAGAGCGCTAAGACCAGCTTTGCGGTCCTCATCGGGCTTGGCCATTGGCTAAGAGGGCACCTAGTATGAGCCACGTTACCTCGATAATCATCGACGTGCCTCACTCTTGGACAACCCACTGGGGATTCCAAGCCACTTCCCACAGATGCCCGTCAAGGTCTTGGAAGTAGCCCGCGTAACCGCCCCAAAAGGTATCGTGCGCTGGCTTTACGACGACGGCGCCTGCCCTTTTGGCTTGTTCCATTACCGCGTCGACTTCGACTTTCGAGGAGACGTTGTGCCCAATGGTGAAATCGGTGGCGTTTGGGCTACCAAGGGCGATCCCCGAATCGCGAGCTATGCTCTTTCTCGGCCAAAGCGCGAGCTTCAGACCGGCCTGCAGGTCGAAGAACGCGACTGCGCCATACTCGAAGTCTGTGCCGACAATGCCTTCGGTCTTTAGGCCCAGACCGTCCCTGTAGAACCGGACTGCCCTTTGTAGATCGCCAACGCCAAGAGTGATGAGCGTTATCCGAGGTTTCATGCGCAGATGCTCCGTGAGACATAACGTTCAATGGTGCGCATTCTTGCCCTCTGAGCAAGGTATATCAAGGCAACACCGTTGTCATCGCCGGATGACGTTCGCAGCCCGCTCGGGTGGCGAAGCGTCCTACAGCGAGCGCTGCGCTTTGTCTTTCTCGTTCTGCGCCTTGATCGCAGCGCGCGCTTTTTCCCAGTCCGCGTCGGTCCAGGCGAAGAGCTCGTTGAACGAGCCGCCGTTGACTAGGCAGGCGCCGCCGTCGACGGCGATGGTCTGGCCGGTGAGGAACTCGCAGCCGTCCGACATGAGGAACGCGGCGAGGTTCTGAAGCTCGGGCATCTGCCCCGCGCGCCGCATCGGGTTCACCGCCGCGGCGTCCCTGCCCGAGTCGCGGCCGGGCGCGAGGCGCTTGCCGGCGCCTTCGGTCGGGAAGATTCCCGGGGCGATGGCGTTGAGGCGGATCCCGTAGCGTCCCCATTCCACCGCGAGCGACTGCGTCATGACGTGCACGCCCGCCTTCGACATCGCCGAGGGCACGACGAAGGGGGAGCCCGTCCACACCCAGGTGACGACGATCGAGATGACCGAGCCCTTGTGGCCACCCGCGATCCAGCGCTTGCCGACCGCGTGCGTGACGTAGAAAGTGCCGTGGAAAACGATATTGGCGATGGCGTCGAAGCCGCGCGGCGAGAGGTCTTCGGTGCGCGAGATGAAGTTGCCCGCTGCGTTGTTGACGAGGCCCGTAAGCGGCCCGCCGTCCTCCCAGATTGCCTGCACCACGGCGTCCACGCTTCCCGCGTCGCGGATGTCCACGGTGTGGCATTTGACCGAGCCGCCGTGCTTCGCGGTGAGTTCCGCGGCTGTTTTTTCGAGCGGCCCCCTGCGCCGCCCACAAATATACAGGTCCGCGCCGAGCTCGAGGTACTTCGCCGTCATCTCGCGGCCCAGACCCGTGCCCCCGCCCGTGACTAGGATGCGCTTGCCCTTGAGAAGGTCTTTCTGGAACACGGGCTAGACGGTCAGTAGGATCTTGCCGATGTGCCGGCTCGATTCCATGAGCTCATGCGCCTTCGCGGCTTCTTCGAGCGGGAAGGTCTTGTAGACGACCGCCTTGACTTTGCCGGCCTCGATCAGCGGCCAGACCTTCTCGCGCAGGCTCCTCGCGATTGCGCCCTTGAATTCGACCGAGCGCGGGCGCAGCGCAGAGCCCGTCACCGTCAGGCGCCGGCGCAGGATGTCGCTCAGGTAGAGCGTCGCCTTCGCGCCACCCAGGAAGGCGATGATGACGATGCGGCCGTCGTCGGCGAGGCATTTCAGCTCGCGGTCGATGTAGTCGCCCCCGACCATATCGAGGATCACATCGACGCCCTTGCCGCCGCTCGCTTCCTTCACCGCCGCAACGAAATCCTCGGTCTTGTAGTTTATGGCGCGGTCGGCGCCGAGCTTCGCGCAGGCTTCGCATTTCTCCGCGCTGCCAGCCGTCGCAAAAACCTTGTGGCCGAAGGCTTTCACGATTTGAATCGCGGCGACGCCGATTCCGGAGGACCCTCCCTGCACGAGGAAGGACTCGCCGGGCTTGATCCCGGCGCGATCGAAGACGTTGCTCCACACCGTGAAGAAGGTTTCGGGGAGCGAAGCGGCCTCGACCGGGGTCATGCCTTTCGGGATCGGCAGGCACTGCGGAGCGGGAGCGGCGCAGTACTCGGCGTAGCCGCCGCCCTGAACGAGCGCGGTCACCGTGTCGCCGACGCGCCATGTCGCGACGCCTTCGCCGATCGCTTCGATGCTGCCCGCGAGCTCGAGGCCCGGAATGTCGGACGCGCCCGGCGGCACCGGATAGTTGCCGGCGCGCTGCATGGTGTCGGGGCGGTTGACGCCGGCGGCGACGACTTTGATGAGGACTTCGCCCTGCTTCGGCTGCGGGACGGGGCGCGTACCGATTCTCAGCACCTCCGGTCCTCCCGGCTGGGTGATCTCGACCGCGCGCATGGTTTTTGGGATGGCGTCGGTGGCAAATTCACTTTACTATCCGTCAACGATACTCACGACCAAGCTTCCGGGAGGACTTCATGAAAGCATTCGTTTCGATATTGCTGCTGCAGTGGAGCCTCGCGGCAGGCCCCACGTTCGCCCAGGCCTACCCGCCCAACGAAGCGGGCGTGACGATGGGGCACTGGCACCTCAACTCGCAGCAGGTGGAGGCCAACAAGAAGCTGTTCGTGGCGCTCGGCGGGACCGCGATCAAGCCCGGCGACTTCGAGATCGTCCGCTTCCCCGGCGTCGCCGTGTTCCTGCATCAAGGGCCGGGCACGCCGCCGCCGACGGGCGGCACCGAGGGCACGGTGATCAATCACGTCGGCTTCATCGTCCCCAACGTGGCCGAGGCGGTCGCCAAATGGAAGGCCGCTGGCGTCGCGGTGGCGCCCGGTAACGAGGGCCGCACCGACCAAGCCTGGATCATGACGGGCGAGGGCTTGAAGGTCGAGATCCTGGAGGACAAGAGCCAGACGATCCCGATCCAGAACCACCACGTGCACTTCTACGTGGCCGAGAGCGTGATCCCCGAGATGCAGGCGTGGTACGCCAAGCACTTCGGGGCCAAGCCAGGCAAGCGCGGGCGCAACCAAGCCGCCGACGTTCCTGGCGCCAACTTGACCTTCACCAAGAGCGACAAGCCGACCATCCCGACCAGGGGCCGCCACCTCGATCACGTCGGCTTCGACGTGAAGGATCTCGTCGCCTTCGCCAAGAAGCTCGAGGCCGCGGGCGTTCCGCTCGAACGACAGATCGTAGCGCGCCCGGACGGTTCCAAGCTGGCGTTCATCAAGGATCCTTGGGGCACCCGGATCGAGCTCAACGAGCGGTCGAAGCCGCTTTAACCTCCTGCCATCGAAGGGACTACGAGGAGATGATCAGGCCGGGATCGGAACGAGCATAACAAGCTGATCGATGTGATTGACCTGCACTTAAGATTGCAATGGGAGGAAGCCCAATGAAACGAACCCAGACGACCCTTCTGAGTTGCGGCCTCGTGTTCGCCGCGCTCGCGCCGGTGAGCGCAGAGCCGCCAAGACTTCCCGTGCCGGCGTTCGATCAGTCGGCGGTCGCCGCGCGCGGCTATTTCTACGTCGGCGGGACCTATGTCGGCGAGCCCGGCAAGGAGATCATGCAGGGCCAGATCTACGTGGAGGTGGTGGCACCGAAGGACGTCCGCCGGCCGTATCCGCTGGTGCTCATCCATGGCGCCGCACAGACCGCGACCAATTGGATGGGAACGCCGGACGGACGGAAGGGCTGGACCGACTATTTCGTCGAACAGGGCTATATCGTCTACATGATCGATCAGCCCATGCGCGGCCGCTCCGCTTGGCATCCGAGTAACGGCGCAACACGCATGTTCACCGCGCAGCAGGAAGAGTTTCAGTTCACCGCCAACGCGGTCGCAGGGACTTGGCCGCAAGCGAAGAAGCACACGCAGTGGCCGGGCGACGGGGAGAACAAGGGACGCAAGGGGAATGCGGTATTCGACGCTTTCTACGCCACACAGGTCGAAACCGTCATCTCGAACGAGGAGACACAAAACCGCAACCAGGCGGCCGGCGCCGCGCTGCTCGACAAGATCGGGCCCGCGATCGTGCTGACGCACTCGCAGTCGGGCGCATTTTTGTGGCTGATTGCGGACGCGCGCCCGGCGCTCGTCAAAGGCATTATCGCGATCGAGCCGTCCGGACCGCCGTTCGAGGCGACGGTCATCGGCACCGGCAAAGCGCGCCGCTGGGGCCCAACGGACGTCGCCATTACCTACGATCCGCCGGTCAAGGACGCGAGCGAGATCGCGGTCGAACGCGAGGCGGCGGCCGATGGACCCGATCTGTTCGTGTGCTGGATGCAGAGAGCGCCGGCACGCCAGCTCGTGAATCTGAAGAACATTCCGGTGATGGTCATGGCAGCCGAAGCCTCTTATCACCAGACTTACGATCACTGCACCGCGAAGTATCTCAACCAGGCAGGCGTGAAGACCGAGTACGTCCGGCTCCAGGACAAGGGTATCCGTGGTAACGGCCACATGGTGATGATCGAGAAGAACAATCTCGAGATCGCGCGATTCGTGGACGCATGGATCCAGAAAAACGTGAAGTGACGGCGTCGACGAACAAGTAGCGCCTAACAAACGCATTAAGCGGTCCGGCTAACGCCTGGGCAATTGCAATCGGCGCGCTAGAATAGCGGCGCCATGCCGCCGTCCCCTCACGCCTCGATCGGAATCGCCCTCGACGAAGTCGATACGCCCGCGCTCGTTCTCGATCTGGATGCGCTCGAGGGCAATCTCCAGCGCATGGCGGACGCGGCGAAGGAAAGCGGCGTGCGCCTGCGCCCGCACGCGAAGAGTCACAAGTGCGCCGAGATCGCCCGAGCGCAGATCGCCGCGGGCGCGGTCGGCGTGTGCTGCCAGAAGGTGAGCGAGGCCGAGGCGCTGGTGGCGGGCGGTGTCGCTGACGTGCTCGTGACGAACGAGATCGTCGGGCGGCGGAAGACGGCGCGCCTCGCGCGCCTTGCGCGCGAAGCGAAAGTGGCCGTGCTCGCCGACGACGCGGGCAACGTCGCCGATCTGGACGCCGCGGCGCGCGCCGAGGGCGTGCGGCTCGAGGTGCTGATCGAAATCGATGTCGGTGCGCACCGTTGCGGCATCGAGCCGGGCGAGCCGGCGCTGGCGCTCGCCCGCCGCGTCGCTTCCTGCCGCGGGCTGCGCTTCGCCGGCCTGCACGCTTATCACGGGTCCGCTCAACACGTTCGCGGCCCCGCTGACCGCCGCGCGGCGATCGCCGCCGCGGCGGAAAAGGCGAGGCTCACGAAAACCCTGATCGAAAACGCCGGCATCGCCTGCGAAACGGTCACCGGCGCTGGAACGGGGACGTTCCTCCTGGAGAGCGCGAGCCGAGTCTTCAACGAGATCCAGCCGGGCTCCTACGTGTTCATGGACGCGGACTACAACCGCAACGTCTGGGAGGAGGGTTGGCCGCGCTTCGAGCAGAGCCTTTTCGTCCTCGCGACGGTGATGAGCGTGCCGGCGCCGGAGCGCGCGGTGCTCGATGCCGGCCTCAAGGCGTCGAGCGTCGACTCGGGGCTTCCGCAGGTGCACGAGTGGCCGGGCGTCGAGTACGTCAGGGCATCGGACGAGCACGGCGTGCTGAAGATCGCCGCGGGAGCCGGGGCGCCGAAGCTCGGCGAGAAGCTGCTGCTCGTGCCGGGCCATTGCGATCCGACGGTGAATCTCTACG
>VBDE01000340.1:0-2400 GCA_005883665.1 Betaproteobacteria bacterium | reverse complement strand
AGACCACGGTTTCTCGGCTGCAACGCGATCTCTTCAGTTAAAACAAGAAAACCGTGGTCTGTCCCCGGTTTTGGCTACCCCCACACGCTCTTCGATACTTCTAGCACCAACCCCAGCTTGCGCCACTGATCGTCGGCGCTGAGCTTGTTGCCGTGGTGGGTGCTGGAAAATCCGCACTGCGGCGAGAGACACAGGTTCTCGAGCGGCACGTATTTCGCCGCCGCGTCGATGCGGCGCTTGAGGTCGTCCTTCTTCTCAAGTTCCGGAACCTTGGAGCTGACGAGACCCAGCACGACGGTCTTGCCCTTCGGCACGTAGCGCAGCGGCTCGAAGCCGCCGGCGCGCTCGGTGTCGTACTCGAGGAAGAAGGCGTCGACGTCGAGACCGGTGAACACCCGCTCGGCGACGAAATCGGCGTACGCGCCGCTCGCGAGCCAGGTGCTCTTGAAGTTGCCCCGGCAGGTGTGGATCGCGACCGTCATGTCCTCCGGAACGTCGCGGATCGCGGCGTTCACCGCGTCGGCGTACATCGCCGCGTCCTTCTTCGGGTCGTCGCCGAGCTTCCTGAACTGCTCCTGGACCTTGGGGTCGCCCCACATGGCGATCGTCGTGTCGTCGATCTGCAGGTAGCGGCAGCCGGCTTTGTACAAGTCGGAGATTTCTTCGCGGTAGGCCCGGGTAAGATCAGACCAGAATTCGTCGAGGTCGGGATAGATCTTCCTGAGCGAGGCGCGGTCTCCGCGCGCGTGCAGCATCGCGGGCGAGGGCATGGTGAACTTGGGCGTGCGCTTCGCGACCGACTTGAGGAACTTGAAGTGCTCGAGCATGGAGGGGTTTCTGCGCCGGATCTTGCTCTTCACCGTCATGAAGGGCGGCTGCTCCTCGGTGTTCTTGAACTTCGCGTCGCCGTAGGCGTCGCCTTCCGCGAGCTCCACGCCGTCGAAGCCGTGGATGAAATCGATGTGCCACCAGTCGCGACGGAACTCGCCGTCGGTGACGAGCTGCATGCCCACCGATTCCTGCTTCGCCACGGCCTCGCGAATGTGCTTGTCCTGCAGGGCGTGGAGCGCCTCCGCGCTCATTTCTCCGCGCTTTGTCTTCGCGCGCGCCTCGTGCAGCTCGGCGGGGCGCAGCAGGCTCCCGACGTGGTCGGCGCGAAAGGGTGGGGCGGTGCGTTGGGTCATGGGTGACTCCCGACGGATGCTGCAGAGGACCGGGAAAGGAATTTGAGGCGAAGCGCCGCGCGCTGTCAACCCTTTTTCAGCCCAGGGCTGAAGTGGGAGAAGAGTGGGACGCAGGTTCGGCCGAGCCCGAATGCAATCACGCTACAATACCGGCCCCTGGAGCAGGAGACCTCGATGCATAGCGTCATTTTCCGAATCGGCCTTGCGGCCTGCGCCATGCTGGGCGCGTCCGGCGCGCTCGCGCAGGCCTATCCGTCCCAGCCGATCAAAGTCATCGTTCCGTTCACGCCCGGCACCGGCATGGACATCATCGCCCGCACCGTGGGTCCGAAGCTCTCGGAGCGCCTGGGACAGCCCGTCATCATCGAGAACAAGCCCGGGGCGAGCGGGAACATCGGAGCCGAGATGGTCGCCAAGTCGGCGCCGGACGGACACACGGTGATGATCACGGCGAACACCATGCTGATCGCGGCCAGCCTGTACCGCAACGTTCCCTTCGACCCGCTTGCCGATTTCTCGCCCATCTCGCTCGCCGCTTGGGGAACGCTGCTGCTCACGGCCAATCCCAAGACGAACATCGATTCGGTCGCCGATCTGATCGCGCAGGCGAAGGCCGACCCGGGCAAGCTCACTTACGCCTCCCCGGGCGTGGGCACGCCGCATCACATGTCGATGGAGCTGTTCAAGGATCTGACCGGAACGAACCTGCTGCACGTGCCCTACAAGGGCAGCGCCGGCGCGCTCACCGATCTCCTCTCCGGGGAGGTCAACCTCGGATTCGTGCCGATTCACGTCGCCATGCCTCACGTCAAGGCCGGCAGGCTCAAGCCGCTTGCGGTGGGCAGCGCGAAACGTCACCCGAACGCGCCCGGAATTCCGACGCTGCAGGAGCTCGGCATCAAAGGAGCGGACGTCGACATGTGGTACGCGTTCATGGGTCCCAAAGGCACGCCCGCACCGGTCGTCTCCCGGCTCGACGCCGAGCTGCGAGCTATCCTTGCGCTTCCCGATATCAAGGCCAACTTCGACAAGCAGGGCATGGACGCGGCCTCGTCCTCGCCCGAGGAGCTGAATGCGCTCATACGGCGCGATCACGCGCGCTGGGCGGCGGTCATCAAGAAGAACAACATCACCGCCGAATAGCGCACGGTTTCGCGATCGAAGCGAAGGACGGCGATGATACGCAGCACCAACAGGATCCTGACCACGCACGCCG
>VBDE01000288.1:416-5518 GCA_005883665.1 Betaproteobacteria bacterium | reverse complement strand
TGTTCCCGATCGGCTATCCGCGGCCGATTGCGTACTTGCGATGTATCACGATCAGGGCTTGCCCGTGCTCAAGTACGCGAGCTTCGGCAGGGGAATCAACGTCACGCTCGGCTTGCCCATGATCCGCACCTCGGTCGACCACGGCACCGCGATCGAGCTTTCCGGCACCGGTCGGGCAGAACCCGACAGTCTCATCGAGGCGGTCGAAGCGGCGATCGAGATGGCGCAAGCCGAGACTCGGACGGCGCGCTAGACAGTGGCGACCGGCCGGCATGTCCCGCGAAAAAGATTCGGTCAGCACTTTCTCGTCGACCGGGGAATCATCGAGCGAATCGTCTGTGCAATCGATCCGCGCCGGGGCGAGCACATCGTCGAAATCGGCCCCGGACTCGGAGCCCTGACGGCCCCGCTGCTCGAGCGAGTCGGGCACCTCCACGTCGTCGAGCTCGACCGGGACCTGAGCGAGCGCCTGCGTGAGAGCTACCCCGTCGACCGCCTCACGGTGCACCAGGCCGACGCGCTGCGCTTCGACTTTGCGGCTCTGCCTGCGCCTCTTAGAGTCGTAGGCAACCTCCCCTACAATATTTCCACTCCGCTCTTGTTCCACGTTGCCGCCGCGGCAGCCCAGTGCACGGATCTCCATTTCATGCTTCAGCACGAGGTCGTTGAACGGATGATCGCGAAACCGTCGGAACCCGAATACGGGCGGCTGTCGGTCTCGCTGCAGTACCGCTTCCGCCTCGAGCGGCTCTTCACGGTCGCCCCGAGTTCATTCCGGCCTCCGCCCAAGGTTCACTCCGCCGTCGTGCGCCTCGTACCGCGCCCCTTGGCGGAGCTCGATGCCTTGAACGAAGCCGGTTTCTCCGGGATCGTCGCCCGGGCGTTTTCGATGCGGCGAAAGACTCTGAGAAACAACCTTTCGGGGCTGATTTCCCCTTCAGATCTCGCCGAGCTCGGCATCGACCCGGGCAAGCGCGCACAGAGCCTCCCGGTTGCGGCTTTTGTCACAATCGCCAACCGGCTCGCGCAGCGTCGCACCTAGACCCCGCGAACGCCCGCTGGCAAAATGGTGTATAGATAGATGGATATGAGGTTTGAAGCAGGGGGATGGCCATGGGCCTTCTTGACGACCTGAAAAAACAGGCCGACTTGGTGAAGACCCAGCAGATTCATCAGCAGAATCTGCAGGGGGACAAGCTCAAGCTGGTCGAAGACAAGATGAAGCAGACGTTCCAGTACGTGCACGAGTTGCTCAAGCAGCTCGCGGTGCTCAAACCCACTAGCCCCCTCGTGTACTCGATCCCCGGGGTCGCCGATTTCCGGAATCTCGTGTTCGGCGAGTCGTTCATCGACTACCGGAAAAAGCGCATCAACGACAAGGAATACTTCGACACGATGCATTTCTTCGTCAAGTGGGCCAGCCCTGACACTGTGGTGCTCGAGAAGGACATGCCTCCCGTGATGCAGCGCATCCGCGAATCTCTATGGCTCAGCAAGGTCAAATTCGTGGAGGAGGAGAAGAAGAACGCCAAGGGTTTCGTCATCGGCGCCAAGTTCACCGTTCCGGCGGCGGTCCTCACCGACATCGTCATCAAGGCAGACCACGAGCAGGCCAGGCTGCAATTCCAGGCGACGCATCTCTTTGGCCTGGGGGTGGAATACTTCACCGTTCCGGCGCAGGAAGTCGCCGACGACATGCTCGAAGACTTCGCCAAGGCGTTGATCGGGCAGCAGAGCGAGATCCGCAAATACCGCGTTGCAGGCGTGCCCGGAACGTTTCGCTGAGAGCCCGCGCGCGAGCTCCCAGACCTTGGAACATCATCGAGACTACTTGCGCTCGATCAGCTCGATCTTGTAGGTGTCGGGGTCCTCGATGAAGGCGATCACCGTTGTGCCGTGCTTCATCGGCCCCGCCTCGCGGGTGACCTTTCCCCCGCGCCGCTTCACTTCCTCGCAAGCCTTGTAGGCGTCATCCACTGCGACGGCGATGTGGCCGAAGGCGTTGCCGAGCTCGTACTCGTCCACGCCCCAGTTGTGGGTCAGCTCGATCACCGCGGTATCGGTTTCGTCGCCGTAACCCACGAAGGCCAGGGTGAACTTGCCCTCCGGGTAGTCCTTGCGGCGGAGCAGCCGCATGCCGAGAACCTCGGTATAGAAGCGCAGCGACCGCTCCAGATCGGCTACCCGCAGCATGGTGTGGAGGATACGCATCGACTTTCCTCATAGATCCGGCAGGGTCGGCGCCCGGGCGTTCAATTCGCGCCGCGCCGTCAGGTGGTCCGGATACAGAAGGCCGACGATACCCCAGAAGCGCGGTGAATGGTTGAGCTCGCGCAGGTGGCCGAGCTCATGCGCGGCCACGTAGTCGATCAGATGCGGCGGCAGCATCATCAGGCGCCAGTTGAGCAGTATGCGCCCGCTGGAGCCGCAGCTCCCCCAGCGGGTCTGCGCGTTGGAAAGACCCACAACCAGGCCGCGGAGCCCGTGCGGGCGCGCGAGCTCCGCGACCCGTTCGCGGAAAAACTCAAGCGCCTGCCCCCGCATCCAATCGAGCGCTCGCTCGCGCAGGCTCGCTCCGTCCGCGAGTCCGAGCTCGAGCCTGTCGTCCAAGAGCCACGTCCCGATCTCTCCATGCCGCAGCGCCAAGGTCACAGTCCGCCCCAGCCACGGCAGTCTCGCCCCGGCCTCCCACACGAGCGGTCGCCGGCGCGGCTCGGCGAGCCGTCTGCGGATCCAGCGTTCCTTTTCCCGGATGAACGCCTCGATATCGGCGATCGCGGCATGGCGTGGGGCGCGTGCCTCGATCGCGTCTCCATCGACGGATAGCGCGATGGTTCGCCGCCTGGCGCGCACAAGGTGGTAGCTCAGTATGCCGCCTGCGAGCCGAAGTTGGCGAACACGCCCGGCATTCTCCGCTCGCGGCGGGACGTCAAACGGAAGCTGCAGCTGCCTCAGCGCGGAGAACATAGACTGGCCATGCGGCCCTCGATCCACTCCTCGACCGACAGGTTCAGCGATTCCGGTGTGTGAGCGCGTGAGTCGATCGGCGGTCCGACCTCCACCGTCACTGTTCCCGGACGCTTGAGAAAAGCGTTGCGACCCCAAAACAGGCCTGCGTTGTGCGCGACCGGCACGACCGGCGCGCCGCATTTCACCGCAAGCCATGCGCCGCCTTCGTGATACTTGCCGCGTTCCCCCGGTTTTACGCGCGTGCCTTCCGGGAAGATCGCGATCCAGAACCCTTGAGCGAGCCGCTCGCGGCCGAGCTCGGCCATCCGATTCAGCGCCCGCACTCCACGGCTGCGGTCGATCGCGATCGGGCTCGTCAGCGCAAGCCCCCAGCCGAAGAAGGGGATCCACAGGAGCTCTCGTTTCAACACCAGCACCTGCGGCGGGAAAATGACCTGGAAGGCCAAGGTTTCCCAGGCCGATTGATGCTTTGACAGGATCACGCCGGGAGTCCGCGGCAGGTTTTCCATGCCGATCACGCGGTAGTGGATGCCGAGCACGTTTTTCGCCAGCCAGATCATCGTGCGCGACCAGCCGGAGATCACGCGATAGCGTGCAAGCCGCGGCAAAGGAAAAGTGGTGAGGGCGACGATCGCGTAAGGAGGGGTGACGAGGATCTGGGCGATCAGGAATACGAGCGAGCGCAGAAAGGTCATTGGCACAGCGCGTGCGCCACCGCGGCCAGGTCCGGATAAACAGCGGTCCCTTCCGGGAGCTTGCCGGCCGAGCGGGTTTTCGCGCCTTTACCGGAGAGCACCAGGATCGGATGGGCTCCGACCGCGGTCGCCGCCTGGAGGTCGCGCAGGCTGTCGCCCACGCAGGGCGCCCGATCGAGCGCAACGTTGAGGCGCTCGGCGATGGCGAAGAACATTCCCGGACTGGGTTTGCGGCAGGGCGACTGAGACTCGGCCGTGTCGGGGCAATAGAACACCGCCTCGATGCGTCCGCCCGCCTGGTTCACCGCCTTGTGCATCTTGGAGTTGATGGCATTCAGGCTTGCCATGTCCATGAGGCCGCGGCCGACCCCCGATTGGTTCGTGGCGACCACGACGCGCCACCCGGACTGCGTCAGGCGGGCGATCGCATCGAGGCTCCCGGGGATCGGCCTCCACTCGTCGGGATGCTTGATGAACTCGTCGCTGTCGTAGTTGATCACGCCGTCGCGGTCGAGGATGATGAGTTTCATGCTGATAGCTTGGAGATGTCCGAGAACCGATTCATCGCCTTCCGCATGTCGGTGAGCAGTGCGAGCCGATTTTCGCGGAGCTTCTTGTCGTCCGTCATGACCATGACTGCGTCGAAAAACGAATCCACCGGGCTCTTCAAGGACGCAAAGGCTTTCAGGTATCCGGCGAAGTCTCCGGAGTCAAATAGAGGCTTCGCCGAACGGGACGCCGTCTGCAATGCCTCGAAGAGCGAGATCTCGGCGGGCTCCTTGAGCGCCGAAACATCGGCACCGGAGAATGACTCGCCCTTGCTTTCCGCCTGTCGCAGGATGTTGGCTATTCGCTTGTTCGCCGCAGCAAGACTGGCTGCTTCGGGAAGTGCGGAAAACGCGCGAACAGCTTCGAGCTGCTTGGGGATGAGGGCTATCGCAACCGGGTTCTGGCTGAGAATCGCCTCGACCTCGTTCGCGGAATAGCCGCGCTCAAGAAAATAGCTGCGCATGCGTTCAGTGAAAAACATCTTGAGATCCGTTTGCGGCTTACCTCTGAAAGGGCCGAAAGCAGCGTCCAAGAGATCCCTTAGGGACAAAGGAAGCTGATTTTCGACGACGATTCTGATGACCCCCAGAGCTGCGCGGCGAAGTCCGAACGGGTCCTTGTCTCCGGTCGGCAGCTCCTTGATGCTGAACAAGCCCGCGAGCGAATCAAGCTTGTCGGCGAGCGCTACGGCGGAGGCGACCGGCTCTTCGGGAAGCTTGTCGCCGGCGAAGCGCGGGCGGTAATGCTGCTCGATCGCATCGGCAACCTCACGCTGCTCGCCATCGTGCAGCGCATAATAGCGCCCCATGACGCCCTGCAGCTCGGGAAATTCGCCGACCATGGCGGTGAGCAAGTCCGCCTTGGCAAGCTCCGCGGCGCGCTCGGTCT
>VBDE01000288.1:0-401 GCA_005883665.1 Betaproteobacteria bacterium | reverse complement strand
ACACGACTTTCGCCAGCCGCGGAACGCGCGCCTCGAGGCGGGTCTTCAAATCCTGGTTGAAGAAGAACCGCGCATCCTCGAGCCTGGGCCGGACGACCCGCTCGTTACCGCTGACGATTGGACGCGGATCAGCGACTCGCAAGTTGGAGACGATGAGGAATTTGGGCAGCAGCTTCCCGCCGGAGGCGAACAGCGGAAAGTATCTCTGATGCTGGCGCATGGTGAGGATCAGGCATTCCTGTGGCACGTCGAGAAACGAGGCGTCGAATTCACCAGCGTAAACGGCCGGGAACTCGACTAGTGCGGTGACTTCCTCCATGAGGTCCTGATACTCCCCGAGGCGCGCGTTCTGGCGCTTGGCCTCGACCTGCAGTTGCTCGTCGATTTCGGATTTGCGCGTG
>VBDE01000287.1 GCA_005883665.1 Betaproteobacteria bacterium | reverse complement strand
AGGATTGCCGTTTCGCTTTCGTGAACGGCTCGGTGATAGGTTTCCTCGTCGGGGCACTGCCGGGCGGCGGTTCGACCATCGCGTCCTTCCTTTCCTATGGCCTGGAGAAGGCAGTGTCCCCTCGCCGGGAGCAATTCGGAACCGGCGTCATAGAAGGCGTTGCGGCCCCCGAAGGCGCCAACAACTCGGAGACCGGCGGGGCGCTGGTGCCGCTCTTGACGCTCGGCATCCCGGGCTCGGGCACGACCGCCATCCTGCTCGCCGCGCTCGTCCTCTGGGGATTCAAGCCCGGCCCGCTTTTCATCCCCGAACATCCTGCGCTTTTCTGGGGGCTGGTGGCGAGCATGTACATCGGCAACGTCATGCTGCTCATCCTCAACCTCCCGCTGGTGCCGCTGTTCGCGCAGGTGCTGAGGATGCCGGTGTACGTGCTCTATCCGCTCATCCTGGGGGTATCGATGGTAGGCGTATACAGCGTATCGGGGAGCATGTTCGATCTGCTGCTGCTCCTGGTGTTCGGGCTGCTGGGGTATCTGATGCGCAAGCTCGATTATCCGGCCGCGCCGTTGATCCTCGGGCTCGCGCTCGGCGCCGGCATGGAACGGGCGCTGCGCCAATCGCTCATGATGTCCGAGGGCAAGCTCTCCATCCTGGTGTCTAGGCCGATCTCGGCGGTGATGTTATCGTTCGCGGTGCTGGTCTTGCTGATTCCGATGTTCGGCAAATTCAACGCATGGCGCCTGCGGGCGCTCGAGCAGGGCTAGGAGTTGTCGGAAGACCTTCAGGAGGAATTCGATGAAATCACCTTTGAGGAGTCTCATCGCGCTCGTTGCCTTGCTGTGCGCGCCGCTCTCGTTCGCTGAAGGGTTCAAGCCGGCGCGAACCGTGGACTTGGTCGTGCACACGGGCCCCGGGGGCGGCAGCGACGTGCTCGCGCGGGCGATTGCCGTCATGGTGGAAAAGGAAAAGCTGCTGCCGGTGCGCCTGCAGGTGATCAACAAGCCCGGCGGCAACGCCGCGGTGGCGGCCGCCCATCTCGCCGAGAAAAAAGGTGACCCGAATACGCTCGGCCTTTTCACCGGGGTCTGGCTGCAAACCCCGCTCGTGAGCTCCGAGGCCAAGGTTACGCTGCGTGACTTGACCCCGATCGCGCGCCTGGTTCTGGAGCCCGCGGTGATCGCGGTGAAAGCGGACGCCCCGTACAAGACGCTTGCCGAGTTCATCGAGGCGGCGAAGAAGAACCCCGGGCAACTCAAGCAGTCAGGCGGCTCGAATACGAGCCGCGACAATGTCGTGCGGCAGCTCCTGCAGAAGTCCACGGGCGCGCGCTGGGCCTTCATATCGTTTCCGGGCGGGGGCGAGCGCATCGCCGCGCTGCTCGGAGGCCACGTCAACATCATGGTGATCGAGCCCGAAGAGGCGGGCGAACACATCCGCGCCGGCAACCTGCGCGTGCTCGCGCAGGTGAGCGAAAAGCGGCTGGCGAAATTTCCCGAAGTCCCAACGCTCAAGGAGGCCGGCTTCGACGTGCCGGTCGTACCGCAGGTTCGCGGCGTGGTTGCGCCGCCGGGGATTCCGAAGGAGAACGTCGAGTTCTGGCAGGACTTTTTCCGCAGGTTGACGCGCACGCCGTCCTGGCAGAAGTACATCGAGGACAACCAGTTCGAGGACGGATATCAGAATGCCGCGGAACTCGCGAAATTCTATGACGAGTTTACAGACCGGATGCGCGAGATCCTCAAGGACGCCGGCGTCAAGACGGTGCGTTGAATCGTTCGGATGAATGCGTCCGCCGGAGCGGCTAGCGTCGGTCTCTTGGGGAGAATCCCATGATCACTCTCAAGCTCAGCACCCTTGTTCGCGTCGCCTCGCTCGCGCTCGCCGCGCTGTCCGGCAGCGCTATTGCCAACCAGCATCCGCACCCTCACAAGGGAAGTCTCGATTACCTCGACCGCAACAGCTACGCCAAAAACATGCGCGTGCTCGGCGTGTTCCAGCTCGGGGAGGAGCGCGGCCACAAGCTGCAGATGATGGCGATCGGTTCGCGACGTTTCGTTCTGCAGAACGGCGACGTGATCGATGTCAGCGACCCACGCGTGCCCAGGCTCGTGAAGCACGCGGCGTTCAGAGGCTCGCAGCTCCAGGTCGCGTTCAACAAGAAAATCGGCAAGTGGATCCTGATCACCGGGGCATCCTCGCCGATCACTTCGACCACGGCGACGGCCCCCAACGGCAAGTACGACGATCCGAGCCTGATCGAAAAGACCAGGCAGGGGCCGGGTCTGCGCGGGATCCGCGTCTGGGATGCGACCGATCCCACCAGCACGATCTTGCTCTCGGAGTTCTCCACCGACGGCGGCGATCCCAAGCGCAAGGTCCAGGCCGGTTCGGGCACGCACCGGAACTACTATGACGGCGGCGACTACGCCTATCTCGACACCGCGCCCGACGACAGCTTCACCCACATGGAGAGCCCGATCCGCTGGCACGGCAACGGGATCATGGTGGTGGACGTGTCCGATCCTTCGAGCCCGAAACAGGTCGCGATGTGGTGGGTTCCGGGGCAGCGCGCCGGGGAGGAAGCGCAGTACAAGGCCTGGCGCGAATACGGCGACAAGGTTTCCTTCACCGGATTGCACGGTCCGATGTACGTGCCGAAAAAAATAGAGGACGGCGGCAAGCTCGGCTACAGCGCCTACGGCTCCTTCGGCATGCTGATCCACGACCTCTCGGACATCCGCAACCCGAAGCTCGTCGGCCGCTTCACGCCCGATTACAAGTACACGCGCGGCACCGTGATCGCTTTTCACACGATCGACGTGGCGCGGCTCGACCGCGGCTTCGTCATCACCAATCCGGAAACGCTGAGCCCAGACTGCAACGAGACGTATGTACCATCGTGGATCGTCGACGTGCGCGACCCGGCCGCGCCGAAAGCGATTGCGCGGCTGCCCGTGCCGACGCCGCCGCGCGAGGCGCCGTACAAGACCTTCTGCGACAAGCGCGGGCGTTTCGGCCCGCACAACCCGCCGCACATCAAGGCCCCGGGGAAACCCGCCCGAAGAATCCACGCATCGTGGCCTACTTCATCCCGCCGCAGGGCGGCGAGCTCGACAAGTGGAACAGCTACAACCGCACCGCCGACAGCGTGTTCATCGAATGGGATCGAAAAATCATCTGGATCGGGACCGATACGGGTTTGTATGCCCTCGAGGCTCCCGCACTCGGCAAGCCGATCACTGTACCGATGCCGGTAAAGGAATGGTCGCTGCCCGGGCTCAACGCCGGGCATCCCTGAGCGGGAAACTAGAACGAGCGGTCGAGACGCCGGTACTGGATCGCTTCGGCGACGTGGATGACGGCTATCGTCGCTTCGCCGGCGAGGTCGGCTATGGTGCGGGCAAGCTTGAGCACCCGGTGGTAGGCGCGCGCCGAGAGATGGAGCTTGCCGATCGCCTGTCTCAGCAGCGCGCCGGCCTTCTCTTCTGCCGTGCAGAAGCGTTCGATTTCGCGCGGGCCGAGTCGGGTGTTGCTTTTGCCTTGGCGCAGGAGTTGTCGCTCATGCGCTCGCTCCACGCGCTCCCGAACCTGCGCAGAATTCTCGCCGCGACCCGCGTGAACGAGTTCGTCTTCGCGCACGGCGGGCACCTCGATCTGTATATCGATGCGATCGAGCAGCGGCCCCGAAAGCCTGCAGCGATAGCGCGAAATCTGATCGGGCGTGCAGCGGCATCTGCCGCTGAAGTGGCCCAGATACCCGCAAGGGCAGGGATTCATCGCGCCGATCAGTTGGAATCGCGCAGGATACTCGGCCTGGCGCGCGGCGCGCGAGAGGGCGACGCGGCCGGATTCGAGCGGTTCGCGCAGGGCTTCGAGCACCCTGCGGTTGAATTCCGGCAGCTCATCCAGAAACAGCACGCCGTTGTGGGCAAGCGATATTTCGCCGGGGCGCGGGTCGCTGCCGCCGCCGACCAATGCGACGCTGGAAGCGGAGTGGTGCGGCGCTCGAAACGGGCGTTGCTTCCAGGTTTCAGGCCGAAAGCCGCCTGAGCCGAGCGAAGCAAGCGCTGCAGATTCGAGTGCTTCCTCGCTGCTCATCGGCGGCAGCAATCCCGCGAAGCGCGCCGCCAGCATCGATTTGCCGGTTCCAGGGGGCCCGACCATGAGCACGCTGTGACCTCCCGCCGCAGCGACTTCGAGCGCGCGCTTCGGTTGCGCCTGGCCTTTCACATCCGCGAGGTCCGGGTAATTCGGCGGGATGACGAGCGGTTTCGCAGTCGGCTGCCGCAGCGGCTGCCGGCCGGCAAGGTGGGCACAGACCTCCAGCAGCGAGCCAGCCTGGTAGACGCGGGCTTCTTCGACCAGTGCGGCTTGATCCGCGCTCGCCTGCGGCAGGACAAACGCCCGGCCGTCGCGCGCCGCGCGCCAAGTCATCGCGAGCGCCCCGCGAACCGGACGCAGCTCGCCGGTGAGCGAGAGCTCCCCGGCGAATTCGTATTTCGAGAACCCGTCGACCTCGAGCTGGCGCGAGGCGGCGAGGATACCGAGCGCAATGGGCAAATCGAACCGGCCGCTCTCCTTGGGGAGCTCTGCAGGCGCAAGATTGACCGTGATGCGCCGCGCCGGAAACTCAAAGCGCGAGTTCACGAGCGCGGCGCGCACCCGGTCGCGGCTTTCCTTCACTTCGGTGTCCGGTAGGCCGACGATGGTGAACGAGGGCAGGCCGTTCGCCAAATGCACCTCGACGGTGACTTCGGGCGCGTCCAGTCCCGAGAGCGCACGGCTGTGGAGCACCGCGAGCGACATCGCGGACTACTTGCGACTCAACCTCGACTCGAGTTCGGCGACACGCGCTTCCAGCTCGGAGAGTTTTTCGCGGGCGCGCGCGAGCACCTTGGCCTGGATCTCGAGCTCTGCGCGCGTTGCCAAGTCGAGCTTGGCGAACGCAGCCGAAAGCAGCGCCTGCAGATTCTTCTCTACATCCTTGGCAGGGCTCGCGGCGAGGAATTCGCTGATCCTCGCGCTCAGGTCATCGAGTAGGCGGGTCTGGGACATCGCGCTTGCGTCGTCGGTCGAGTCTAGCACGGTGAATCTAACGCCTCGCCGCCGTTCCGGCCGACCGCACAGGATTAGTGCGTTACGATTTAATTACGCATCATCCTGGTGCCAGAAGGTTTCCACGGTACTGCGCCTAATGGGTCAACCCATTGATAGAAAGAAATAAAAAATCTGGCACGAGCCGTGCTGAAGGGGCTTGGTCTCCTCACCCAACGAAAGGTCCAACAATGAAAAAACTTTTTCTTGCTTCTGCCGTTTCCGCGCTGTTCGCAGCCCCGGCTCCCGACTCTCGACAAGATTCTCGAGGCGTCGGGGATCAGCGTGAGCGGGTATATCGACGCGATGTACACGCACTCGGACCGGAATCAAGTGGCGCCCGCGTTCACGACCCGAGTGTTCGACCTTGAAAACAACTCGTTCGCGCTGCGTCAGTTCGGCCTGTCCGTCGCGAAACAACCGAAAGAGGGTTTTGGGGGCTTGGTCAATATCACCGCAGGCAAGGACGCAAATGTCATCCAATCTTTCCCCGGAACTGTTAACGCCACGTTCGACGTGACCCAAGCCTTCCTGCAGTACGCAGGCGGCCCGTTGACTTTGATCGCAGGCAAGTACGTCACGCTTCAGGGCAGTGAGGTGATCTGGAGTCCAACGAACGTCAACGCCTCCCGCTCGATCTTGTTCGGCGCCATACCGTTCACTCACACCGGCGTGCGCGCGACTTGGGCGTTGAGCGACACGGTCAGCCTGATTGCGGGTGTCAACAACGGTTGGGATCAACTCACGGACGCGAACAGGGGTAAGACCGCCGAGCTCGGTGTGACGCTAACGCCTATCAAGCCGCTCAGTATTACCATCTCGGATTACAACGGAAAGGATTCAGCGGCAGGTGGAGGAGTACCCAGTACTGTCGCCGCACAAGGCTCACGCAACAGCCTCAACGTTGTCGGGTCGTACACCGTCATTGATCCACTGACCGTCGGCTTGGAGTTCTTGAGTGTTAGCCAACAGAATTTCACATCTTTGGTCGACGGGAGCAACATTACCGCGAAGTACACCGGCGTTGCGGGCTACGTCTCCTATATGTTCGCTCCAAAATTCCGCGGTGTGGTACGCGCCGAGTCGTTCGACGACAAGGACGGCTTCCACTTTGGCACGGCCGGCACGAAGTACAAGGAGGTGACCCTGACCGGTGCCTTTCTCGCCTCCGACAGCTTCGAAGCACGCGTCGAGGCACGCAGAGATCAGGCGACCAACACGGTGTTCACGGACTACGCCGGTGCGGCGAGCAAGACCATGACGACGCTGGCGCTGCAGGGCCTCTACAAGTTCTAGCACCACCTAGCCAGTCACCCAACAGGGAGCACATTCATGAAACTCGTAACCGCAATCATCAAGCCGTTCAAGCTTGACGAGGTGCGGGAGGCCCTGTCCGCCATCGGCGTGCAGGGCATCACCGTCACCGAAGTCAAGGGTTTCGGCAGGCAGAAAGGTCACACCGAGCTGTATCGCGGCGCGGAATACGTGGTTGATTTTCTGCCCAAGGTAAAGGTCGAGGCCGCGATCAAGGACGAAATGCTCGATCAGGCGATCGAGGCCATAGAAAAATCGGCCAACACGGGAAAAATCGGCGACGGCAAGATCTTCGTCTTCGATCTGAAGCAAGTCATCCGCATCCGCACCGGCGAGACCGGGGCGGAAGCGCTCTGAGGGAGAACCACGATGAAAAAGCTTTTTGCAATTCTTGCCCTGTTCGGCGCCGTGGGCTGGTGCGCGCCGGTCATGGCCCAGGACAAACCCGCGGCTCCGGCCGCAGCGCCAACTGCGCCAGCGCCCGCGGCGGCTCCGGCGGCCGCACCCAGCGCCACCCCGGCTCCGGCGCCCACGCCCAACAAGGGCGACGTGGCATGGATGCTCACCTCCACCGCGCTCGTGCTCATGATGAGCGTTCCGGCGCTCGCGCTGTTCTACGGGGGCCTCGTGCGCTCGAAGAACATGCTCTCGACCTT
>VBDE01000187.1 GCA_005883665.1 Betaproteobacteria bacterium | reverse complement strand
ATACGCAAGGCGGGGACATCGTCTACCTGGAATTGCTCCAGCATAAGGATACGCTCCACGAGACGAAGAATTTCGTGCTGTTTGGGCCCGAGCATCGTTATGCCGCGCAAAGCGGCTTGATCGGCGAGGGTCTGCCGAATCACCGGACGCTGTTTCACGCGTCCGCCAGGGAATTCACTCTCGAACAGGGTCAGGACAGGCTCAACGTGCGCCTCCAGGCAGACACGCCGGAAGGCCTGAGGGTAACCAAGACTCTGACCTTCTATCCTGCGAGCTATCGCATCGATATCGCCGAGGTAATCGCGAACGGCACGGTCAAGCCGTTCGCAACCCACGCCTATTTTCAGATCACCCGCGACGGCAAGTCCCCCGGGGGCGATCCCTATATGGCGCAGACCTACACCGGGGCCGCGGTTTATACCGAACAGAGCAAGTTTCAGAAGGTCAGTTTCGAAGATATCGCCAAGGGCAAGACCCCTTATCCGAAGAGCTCCGACAACGGGTGGATCGCGATCATTCAGCACTATTTCGTCGCAGCGCTCCTCCCTCCCGACAAGTCGCCGCGCGAGTTCTACGCGCGCAAGCTCGCCGAAGATCTTTATTCGGTCGGCGTGATCGTGCCCATTGGACCGATTGCGCCGGGTGCCGACGGCCGCGTCGTGGTGCCGCTGTACGCGGGCCCTCAGGATCAGGACCACTTGCACTCGGTCGCCCCGGGACTGGAACTCGTTGTCGACTACGGATGGCTTACGGTGATCGCCGCGCCGCTCTTCTGGGTCCTCAAACTTTTCCATGGCTGGATGGGGAACTGGGGTCTTGCCATCATCCTGCTCACCGTGGTCATCAAGCTGATCTTTTTCCCGCTGTCGGCCGCGAGCTACCGCTCGATGGCGAAGATGAAACTGGTGACGCCGCGGCTGATGAAGCTCCGCGAACAGTATGCGGACGACAAAACGAAGATGAACCAGGCGATGATGGAGCTGTACAAGACCGAGAAAATCAATCCGCTGGGTGGTTGCCTGCCGATCCTCGTGCAGATTCCGGTCTTCATCGCGCTCTACTGGGTGCTCTTCGAAAGCGTTGAACTGCGCCAGGCCCCTTTCTATCTCTGGATCAAGGATCTTTCGGCGCCCGATCCTTGGTACGTGCTTCCCACGCTGATGATGGCTTCGATGATCGTTCAGACCAAGATGAATCCCACGCCGCCTGATCCGGTTCAGGCCAAGGTCATGATGATCATGCCGTTTGCATTCGGGGTGATGTTCTACTTTTTCCCCTCGGGTCTGGTTCTCTACTGGTTCGTCAACAATATCCTGTCGATCCTGCAGCAGTGGCAAATCACCCGCATGATCGAGGGAGAAAAAGCCGCCGCCGGCGCAAAACGCTAAGATGTCGCCCGATTTGCGGGCGGGACGATAACGCCCGGAAGCGACCATGGCAGGACCGTCCGATAGCGATGTGATCGCGGCTGTCGCGACCGCGCCGGGAAGGGGCGGTATCGGCATCGTGCGCGTCTCCGGGAAGAAGCTCGAGCAGCTCGCATCACACTTGCTCGCTGGTGTACCGCCGCCGCGACTGGCCGTGCGTGCGACCTTCCGCGCCGCCACCGGCGAGCCGATCGACGACGGCATCGCACTTTTCTTTCCCGCGCCGGCGTCCTATACCGGCGAAGATGTGCTCGAACTACAGGGTCACGGGGGGCCTGTGGTGCTGCACATGATCTTGAGGCGATGCCTAGAGCTTGGCGCGCGTCTCGCCGAGCCCGGCGAATTTACCCGTCGCGCTTTCCTGAATGACAAGCTCGATCTCGCGCAGGCCGAGGGCGTTGCCGACCTCATCGATGCCGCTACCGAGGCTGCGGCGCGTTGCGCGCTGCGCTCGCTGCGCGGCGAATTCTCGGAGGTGATCGGAAATCTTGCGAAGCGGCTCGTCGAGCTGCGCGTGCTGGTGGAAGCGACGCTGGATTTTCCCGAGGAGGAAATCGATCAAGTGGACCGCGACGAGGCACGCGGGCGCCTCAGGCACCTGCAGGAAGATGTTGGCCGTTCGCTGGCTCGCGGCCGTCAGGGCAGCATCCTTCGCAGCGGACTTCAGGTTGTATTGGCTGGCCAGCCCAACGTAGGAAAATCGTCGCTCCTCAACCGGCTTGCCGGAGAGGACCTCGCCATCGTCACTGAAATTCCCGGCACCACGCGCGATGCAGTGCGCCAGACTATTCAGGTTGAGGGCGTGCCTGTGAACATCATCGATACTGCCGGTCTGCGAGATACTGCCGACAAGGTCGAGGCAATCGGCATCGCACGCACCTGGGAGGTGATCGGACAGGCCGATGTGCTGCTTCTCGTCGTCGACGCGCGCACCGGTGTTACCGCAGCCGACCGGCGCATCGTCGACCGGCTGCCGGGGAAACTGAAGCCGGTTACGGTGTTCAACAAGATCGATCTTTCCGGTGATCGGCCGCAGGCGGAGGAGGGCCCGCACGGTTGGCGCATTCATGTTTCGGCCAAGACCGGTGAGGGCCTCGACGCGCTGCGCCGGGCGCTGCTCAGACTCGCCGGTTGGCAGTCGGGGGGAGAGGATATGTTCATGGCGCGCGAGCGCCACCTCGTCTCCCTCGAGCGCGTCGCGCAGGCTCTTGAGCGTGCCGGACAGACGATGCCCCAGAGCGAACTTTTCGCAGAGGAACTTCGTCTAGCGCAGCGCGAACTCGGCTCGATTACAGGGGAGTTTTCGGCGGATGACCTGCTGGGTCAAATCTTCGAGCGCTTTTGCGTCGGAAAATGAAACCGGTCTTGAAGGCACTCGCGATTTGCGCGGCGGGCGGTGTCCTCTTCAGCGCTCTGCGCGCTCCCCTCCCATGGATGCTTGGGCCTTTGCTTGCGATGGCCTTTGGAAAATTCCTGGGCGCCGATCTCGCTTCGCCGAAGGGGGGCCGAGCGACCGGACAGCTCATCATAGGCTGCGCGCTTGGCTTGTACTTCACTCCGGCGGTCGCAGGCGAGGTCGCCGCGCACTGGTACCTGCTGATCGCGGCGGCCATGCTCGCGGTGTTGCTCGCCTATGCCAGCGGCTGGGTCCTCATGCGCAGCGCCGGACTCGATGCAACCACAGCTCTTTTCGCAAGCGTTCCCGGCGGCGCGGCAGAAATGACCGTCCTGGGAGAGCGTCATGGCGCGCGCTCCGATCGAGTAGTCCTCGCGCAGGCCTTGCGCGTATTGATCGTCGTGCTCATCGTGCCGTTTGTGTTCACCGGGATCGGCTTGCACGGCGGCGACGCCTATCGGCCCGCGCAGTTCGCCGTCGACACCCTCGGCCTGGTCGCGTTGCTCGCCACGGCCGCGTTGGTTGGGGGCGTGTTGGCGAAGCTCGGCACGCCGAACGCCTGGATGCTCGGACCCCTCGGCGTGACCGTCGCCCTCACCTTCGGCGAGGTAAACCTCTCCTCGATCCCAACCTGGCTTTCCAACACAGCGCAACTCCTGATCGGGTGCTCGCTCGGCTCGGGATTCGAGCGCGAGTCTTTGCGAACTTCACCCCGCTTCATCGGCATGGTTTGCCTTTCGGTGGCGCTCGCGATGCTGGGTTCTGCACTGTGTGCCTGGGGTCTCGCCGTCCTCGGCTCGGTCCCAGTCTCGACGATGGTGCTCGCCGCCGCGCCGGGGGGCATGGCGGAGATGTGTGTCACCGCAAACGTGCTCCAACTAGGGGTGCCGCTCGTCACGGCGGCTCACGTCACGCGGGTGATTATTCTCGTGAGCACGACCGCGCCCATGTTCCGGCTCGCGAAACACCTGCGTCGCAGCTGGCGGACCTAAACGAGCGGATTATCTCGTAAGTGCCAGTTCTATCACGGCATTTTTGGCGCCTTGCGGATCGTGATAGAGTTCGCAGCCTAACGTTTCTTCACGACCAGCAGCCTCGGCTCACGTGCTGCCAAGTCGTTATCGCGAGGCCCCAAGGATGAATCAACCCTACGCTGCCGCCATTGATATCGGCGCTCCGGCTTACGTCCAGCACCATGGCGTCAAGGAATGGGTCGCGCGCTTTGCCGCGCTGACCAAACCGGCCCGGATTCAATGGTGCGACGGCTCGCGGGAAGAATACGACCGGCTTTGCGAGGAGATGGTCAGGTCGGGAATGCTGAAGCGGCTCAACCCCGAGCTTCGTCCAAATTCTTTCCTCGCGCTCTCTGATCCCGACGACGTGGCGCGCACCGAAGACCGCACGTTCATCTGCTCTCAGCGAGAGGAAGATGCGGGCCCCACCAACAACTGGATCGATCCAGGGGAGATGCGCGCGACGCTGAGCAAGCTCTTCGACGGCTGCATGCGCGGCCGGACCTTGTATGTGGTTCCGTTCTCGATGGGGCCGCTCGGCTCGCACATCGCGCATATCGGCATCGAGCTGACCGACTCGCCGTACGTGGTGGTCAGCATGCACGTCATGACGCGCATGTCGAAAACGGTGTGGGAGATCTTGGGCAGAAGCGGGCATTTCGTACCCTGCGTCCATTCTGTCGGAGCGCCGCTCGCTCCCGGCCAGAAGGATGTGCGCTGGCCGTGCAGCAAGGAGCACAAATATATCGTCCATTACCCAGAGACCAAGGAAATATGGTCCTTCGGCTCCGGTTACGGTGGCAATGCATTGCTCGGGAAAAAGTGTTTTTCGCTTCGCATCGCCTCTATCATGGGACGCGAGCAAGGTTGGCTCGCGGAGCATATGCTGATCCTCGGTGTGACGTCCCCTTCGGGTGAGAAACTCTACGTGAGCGCCGCGTTTCCCTCGGCGTGCGGTAAGACGAATTTCGCCATGCTGATACCGCCGCCGGCGTTCAAGGGATGGAAGGTGTCGACGGTCGGGGAAGACATTGCGTGGATCAAGCCGGGCAAGGACGGTCGCTTCTACGCGATCAATCCCGAGTCGGGATTTTTCGGCGTTGCGCCGGGGACGTCGGAGAAAACCAATCCCAACTGCATGGCGATGATCAAAAGCAACACGATATTCACGAACGTGGCCACGACCCCGGACGGAGACGTGTGGTGGGAAGGGATGACCGATACGCCCCCCGCCAGACTCGTCGATTGGCAGGGAAAGGAATGGACGCCCGGTTGCGGCAGGAAAGCGGCGCATCCCAACGCACGGTTCACGGTTCCGGCAGCGCAGTGTCCTTCGATCGATTCCGATTGGGAAAATCCGCAGGGCGTTCCGATATCCGCTTTCGTGTTCGGAGGCCGGCGCTCGGACACCGTGCCGCTTGTCTCCGAGGCAGTCGATTGGGACTCCGGCGTGTATATGGCCGCAACAATGGGCTCGGAGACCACGGCTGCGGCGACCGGAAAGGTAGGGGTGGTAAGGCGCGATCCCATGGCAATGATCCCGTTTGTCGGTTACAACATGGGCGATTACTTCAGCCATTGGCTTAAACTGGGCCGTTCGGTGCCCCAGCGCCCCCGCATCTTCTGCATCAATTGGTTTCGTACCGACGTAAATGGAAGGTTCATCTGGCCGGGATACGGCGAAAACATGCGAGTGCTGAAGTGGATCGTGGAGCGCTGTCAAGGTAAAGGCAATGCGGTTGAAACACCCATCGGCAAGGTCCCAGATTTCGAGGATTTGGATTGGAAGGGTCTGGAAAGCTTCGGCAGCGACAAGTTCAAGCGCGTGAGCACCGTCGACGGCAGGGAGTGGAAGCGGGAACTGAAGCTGCAAGATGAATTGCTGCAACTGCTGGGAAGTCGCTTGCCGCGTGAGCTTGCCGCGCGGCGTGAGACGCTCGGGCGCTCCCTGGGCTGAGAGGTTCCGAAGGTCCCGCACCTTGCGCAGCCGTCGCAAGACAGAGTCAACTCTAAGATATTGTTTATATTTTGATTGTCCCTGTTACCGCCTAGCTTTACCGGTTGTGAATATCGGGTGGAGACCCTGTTAGCAAGCTGTGTCCTTGCCGGTCAACAGGCTGTGTAATTCCGGTGGGAGAATGTGCAGAACACGGACGTTTCACGTGAAACGTCCCCCAGTCGCTGGCTTGCTCGACCTCGGGTCCCCCTCGTCGACTGAATCCGTCTTTGCGCGCTAAAAGCTCCGCAGTGAAACACTGTCTCTCGTCGTGGAATACCTTTAAAATTCGACTGCTTTCGGTCTATTTTCTTGCTCAAAGCGATGCAATTTCCCACTCGATTCGATGTCATCGTGGTCGGCGGCGGCCACGCTGGGACCGAGGCGGCGCTTGCGGCCGCGCGGGCCGGTTGTCGGACCCTTTTGCTGACCCACAACATCGAAACGCTGGGGCAGATGTCTTGCAACCCGTCCATCGGAGGTATTGGGAAAGGGCACCTTGTCAGGGAAGTGGACGCCTTGGGCGGAGCCATGGCGATCGCTACAGACGAAGCGGGGATCCAGTTTCGCATCCTGAATTCCTCCAAAGGCCCCGCAGTCCGTGCGACGCGCGCACAAGCTGATCGTCTCCTGTACAAGCGCGCGATTCGATCGCGGCTGGAGAACCAGGCCAACCTGACTTTGTTCCAGCAGGCGGTGAACGACCTCCTGTTGGAAGGCGACCGTGTTGCCGGAGTGGTGACTGAGCTCGGCGTTCGCTTTTCCAGCCGCGTCGTGGTGCTGACCACCGGCACTTTTCTTTCCGGACTCATCCATATCGGATTGTCGAACTATCAGGCCGGTCGGGCTGGGGACCCGCCTTCAGTCAGTCTGGCTGCGCGGCTGCGCGAGCTCAAGCTTCCGGTGGGTCGCCTCAAGACCGGAACGCCGCCCCGGCTCGACGGTCGCACCATCGACTTTTCGAGCATGAAAGCGCAACCGGGTGATGAGCCGGTGCCCGTCTTTTCATTTGTCGGAACGCCGGGGATGCATCCTCCCCAACTACCCTGCTGGATCACCCACACCAATCCGCATACGCACGAAATCATCCGCGGCGGCTTGGACCGCTCGCCGATGTACACCGGAGTGATCGAGGGGATCGGCCCTCGCTATTGTCCTTCGATCGAGGACAAGATCCATCGGTTTGCCGCCAAGCAAAGCCACCAGATTTTTCTGGAGCCTGAAGGGCTCACCACTAACGAGTTTTATCCGAATGGAATCTCGACGAGTCTGCCCTTCGATGTGCAGATCGAGCTGGTGCGCAGCATCCGCGGGCTGGAGCAGGCCCACATTCTACGGCCGGGTTACGCCATCGAGTACGACTACTACGATCCGCGCAACTTGAGGTCGTCGCTGGAAACGAAATCGATCTCTGGCCTGTTCTTTGCGGGACAGATCAACGGCACTACCGGCTACGAGGAAGCGGCAGCGCAGGGAATCCTCGCCGGTATCAATGCGGCGCTCTTCATCCGGGACGAGCATGCCTGGTGCCCTCGGCGCGATGAAGGCTATATCGGTGTCTTGGTCGACGACCTCATTACCCGCGGTGTTTCGGAGCCGTATCGCATGTTCACCAGCCGCGCGGAATACCGGCTTACGTTGCGCGAGGACAACGCGGACTTGCGACTCACCGAGGCCGGTCGCAGGCTCGGCGTAGTGGACGATGTTCGCTGGGACGCGTTCAACCGCAAGCGTGACGCGATCGGCCGCGAGCAGGAGCGGCTCAAGTCCACTTGGGTCACTCCCCAATCCCTGCCTGCCGAGGTTGCCGAGCGTGTGCTCGGCAAACCGATCGAGCGCGAGTACTCCCTCATGGATCTCTTGAAGCGTCCCGGGGTGGGCTACGCCTCGCTGGCTGAGCTTTCCGAACGAGGCGCATTCGTCGGTGATGGCGCGGTCGCCTCACAGGTGGAAATTCAAGCCAAATACCAAGGGTATGTCGAGCGTCAGCATGAGGAAATCGCGCGCCAGGAGCGCTACGAAACGATGGCACTGCCGCGCGATCTCGATTACCAAAACGTGCGCGGCCTGTCGATCGAAGTGCAGCAGAAGCTGAGCCAACACAAACCGGAGACCATCGGGCAAGCCTCGCGCATCTCGGGTATTACTCCGGCCGCGATCTCGCTCCTGCTCGTTCACCTGAAGCGCGGAATAGGCGCACCAGAGAGATCGGCCGCATGACGACGCTGGTGGCGGATTTGTCAGCGCAGGCCGAGTTAGGCCGGCGCCTCGAAAAAGGAGTAGCGAAATTAGGTCTTGCACTAGGTCGCGACGGTAGAAACAAGCTCCTTCAGTATCTCGCGCTGCTGCAGAAGTGGAACCAGGTATATAACCTGACTGCAATACGGGGCGTGGAGAAGATGATCAGTGGCCACTTGCTTGACTGCCTGGCCGTGATCCCATACGTGACTGGAACTCGGGTGCTCGACGTCGGCACCGGCGCGGGATTTCCTGGGATTCCCTTCGCGGTGGCTAGGCCTGACGTTCAGGTCGCATTGCTTGACAGCAATCACAAGAAATCGGCCTTCCTCCGACAGGCGGTAGCGGACCTCCAGTTGAAGAACGCCGCTGTGATATGCGAGCGGGTCGAAGTTTGGCACGCCGGTGAGAAATTCGATTGCATCATTTCCCGCGCGTTTGCCGAAATTGCCGAATTCATCGCGCTGACAAGACATTTGCTCGCGCCGGGCGGCGTGTTCGCGGCGATGAAGGGTGTCTATCCCTTCGAGGAGATCGAGCGTTTGCCGCCCGACTTCCGCCTGCGGCAGGTGCACGCCTTCGCCGTTCCAGGGCTCGAGGCGGAGCGGCATCTGATCTTGATCGAGCGCGCATGACCCGCATCCTCGCCGTCACGAACCAGAAGGGGGGGGTCGGAAAGACCACGACCAGCGTCAATCTCGCAGCGGGCCTCGCGCAGTCCGGGATGCGCGTGCTGCTAGTGGATCTCGATCCCCAGGGCAACGCCACTATGGGCAGCGGAATCGACAAGCGCACGCTAAAGACCTCGATCTACCAAGTACTGCTTGGATTGGCCACCGCCGATTCGGCGCGACACAAGTCGGAATCAGGCGGATACGATCTGATTCCCGCCAACCGCGACCTCGCCGGCGCGGAAGTTGAACTGGTCGACCTTGAGCACCGCGAGTCCCGCCTGAAAGGGGCGCTCAAGTCGATCGCCGGCCAATACGAATTCATCCTGCTCGACTGCCCTCCTGCGCTCAACATGCTCACGTTGAATGGATTGGTCGCAGCCGATGCGGTGATGATACCGATGCAATGTGAGTACTACGCGCTCGAGGGGCTCTCCGATCTCGTGAACACGATCAAAAAGGTCCGCCAACACCTGAATCCGAAGCTCGATATCGAAGGGCTGCTTCGAACAATGTACGATCCGCGCAATGCGCTTGCGCAGCAGGTGTCGGCGCAATTGCAGGAGCACTTCGGCGAGAAGGTGTACGAGACCGTGATTCCGCGCAACGTACGGCTCGCCGAGGCGCCGAGCTTCGGCGCGCCCGCCGTGAAGCTCGACCGCGAGTGCAAGGGCTCGCAAGCGTACGTCGCCCTGGCGGGCGAGATCCTCTCCCGGAACGGCATCGCGGCGGCAGCATGAGCGGGAAATGCCGGTGAAACTCAAGGGACTGGGCAGGGGCCTGGACGCCCTCCTAGACAGGGATGGGGAGGGGGGGCCGGTCTCCGAGCGGCAAGCCACGCTGCGTATCGATCAGTTGCAGCGTGGCCGCTACCAGCCGCGCACGAAGATGGACGACAGCTCGCTTGCGGAGCTTGCAGCTTCGATCAGAACGCAAGGCCTCATGCAGCCTATTCTCGTGCGGCCGATGGGGAGCAACCGCTACGAGATCATCGCAGGCGAGCGGCGCTGGCGCGCGGCGAAAATCGCTGGTCTCGCGGAAGTCCCAGCGCTCGTTCGCGAGGTGCCGGATTCGTCGGCACTCGCCATGGCACTGGTCGAAAACATCCAGAGGGAAGACCTCAACCCGCTCGAGGAAGCAGGCGGCGTGCAGCGGCTGATCGGCGAGTTCAAACTCACGCACCAGGAGGCGGCGGAGGCCATTGGCCGCTCACGCACCGCAACCACCAACTTGCTCCGGTTACTGAATTTGCAAAAGGCGGTACAGGCGCTTGTGTTTGACGGAAAGCTCGAGATGGGACACGCGCGCGCGCTTCTCCCGCTCGACGGGCGGCAGCAGGAGAGCGTCGCGAAGCGGGTCGCAGACCAGGCGCTCTCGGTGCGCCAGACGGAGCAGCTGGTCAACGCCATCCTTCATCCCAGAGTCGGAGCTAGGCGCAGGCCCGCTGCGGACCGCGACATCGCGCGTCTCGAGGAAGAATTGTCCGAAGAGATCGGTACCAAAATCGAGATCAAGCCGGGCAAAAAAGGCGCGGGGAAACTGGTCATCAGCTATTCGAGTCACGATCACCTGGACGACCTCCTGTCCAAGTTCCGCCGCAAGCGGTCTGTTTCCTAACGAGCGGCGCCGGCACCGAAAGAGAGAAATCCATGGGCGCGCGCCACGTGTGGCCCCAAGAAGGCATTTCCCGCATCCCTTATTGGATCTACTCAGACCCGGAGATTTATGCCCGAGAGCAGGAGCGCATCTTCTGCGGTCGGAGCTGGAACTACGTCGCGCTCGAGGCGGAGCTGCCGCACTCCGGGGATTTCAAACGCACTTTCATAGGCGAAAAGCCGGTCGTGGTGGTGCGCGACCAGGAAGGCTCGATAAACGTGGTGGAGAATCGCTGCGCTCACCGGGGCGTGCAGTTCTGCCAGAAGCATCTCGGCAGCGCCGCGGAGTTCATGTGTCCCTACCACCAGTGGACCTATGACTTGAAGGGCAATCTGATCGGCGTGCCGTTCAGGCGCGGCGTGAAGAAGCAAGGCGGCATGCCCGCGGATTTCGATCCGAAGAACCACGGGCTGCGCAGGCTCAAGGTAGCTCGCCGTCACGGCGTGATCTTCGCTTCCTTCGCATCGGAACTTGAGCCGCTGGAAGAGTACTTTGGACCTTCGATGCTGGCGCTTTTCGATCGCGTGTTCGACGGCCGAGAGCTCCGCGTGCTCGGCTACTCGCGCCAACTGACACCCGCCAACTGGAAGTTGATGTTCGAGAACATCAAGGACCCCTATCACGCGAGCCTGCTGCACGTGTTCCTGGTGAGCTTCGGGCTGTTTCGAGCCGATCAGCCCTCGAAAGTGCAGATGGACGCAACCGGCCGCCACGGCGCGCTGATTTCCTGGCGAGGGGATCAGAAGAAAACCGAGGACAACGCCGACATGAAGTCGCTGATCGACAACTTCGAACTGCAGGATGGGACGCTTCTGGAGCCGGTGCGCGAATTTCCGGAGTACACCGTGGTGATGACGACCCTTTGGCCAAACCTCATCATCCAGCAGCAGTCGAACACCCTGGC
>VBDE01000286.1:3817-6519 GCA_005883665.1 Betaproteobacteria bacterium | reverse complement strand
CACGACAGGCTGGCCCCGGTCGAGCCCGCTGCCGCGCCCGTCAGACCGCTGGGCGTAGAGGGTGCTGTGGTGTCAGCTACGCTCGCGGTCGTGACGCTTACACTTGCCGAATAAGGTGAGATGTTGCCGGCCGCGTCGCGGGCCGACACGCTGTAGCTATAGGTCGTCGCGGCAGACAAACCCGAATCCGCATAACTGGTTGTAGCGGGCGTCGCGACCTGGACGCCATTGCGGCGGACGATATAGCCGGTCACTCCGACGTTGTCGGTTGAAGCGCTCCACGCCAGGTTGGCTCCGGTCGAGCCCGCCGCCGCGCCCGTCAGACCGGTGGGCGTAGAGGGTAGTGTGGTGTCGACCGAGGGTGTAGTCCCCGCTGCGTTGCTGGTGCTGGTCTCGGCTCCACCCACGCCGCCGCAACCCGCGAGCAGCACGGTGGTGGTGGTTACGGCAAGGAGCAACAAAACTTTCATGCGCGACATGGAAATCCTCACTGGGTTGGCCGGGAACTCACTACGGAACTCACTACCTTGGCCGGCACAACGAAGCCTTGCCGGTATGGAAAATCAACGATGCTGATGATATGTCGCTGGCATACGACAACGGTATGTAATAAGTCCTCGACACAGACGACATTCCCGTCGGCATTCGCACGTTCGTGTCAAAAGTCTCCGATTGCCGCCGGGTCTTCGAAAAACCTTAAATACTCTTAGGGGTTTCCCTGAGCATCGGAGTTAAAAATTAGCGGGGACAGTTCGTTGCCGTAGCGCTGCAGCTACGATCTGGTTCGAGAGAAGAAAGGGCCAGCGAACGATGCGCATTACAGAAAAACGAGAAAAAAAGTCGCGCGGGACGTTACGTGTTTCTGGAATCCGGATTCCGACTTTCGTACGGGAAGCGACGACGTCGGCGGATGCGAACTGACCGGCACGCAGTAAGTCAGCGCGCCTATGCAGTGGAAGGTGTAAACCGACCGGGGCGCCGGAAGTTTCGCATCACGCGATCAAGTTTCGAGGACCGATTCGTCGCGTGATTGTGAGGGAGCGTCTTCGTGGCCAGCGCTCGTGCCCCTTTCCCCGCAACTCAGTGAATCCCCTTTTTCGTTGGCCCCGGTCGAACCCGGCCGCCGGGGCCGTGAGTCCGGCAGGCGGAAAGGTAGTACGGCGGCACACATGCCGCTGTTCTAGGCCTGCGCGCGATTGATTGCGACGCAATGGGTCGGCGCGCGGCGACTTCTGGACGGACGCACGGACAAATGAAGCCGAGCGCTGAAGCGCTAAAGAATTACTTCGGCGCCGAGGAATGGCTGCGCGTGAAGACGTGAACCCAAACGGGCGGTCAGTCGCCGCGTTACATGGACCTTCGGAAGTCGCCAGTTACGCGTACACCGCGTGCCTGGTCGGTTCCGCTCAAAGTTTTTCAATGATCTGCAAAAGCGCGATAATTGACGCGCGGTCACCTTGACCTGGTCGAACAAGGACCCGCGCACCTTGTATGTTCCCCACAAATGTCGTCCCTAAAACAAATCATCTCCTGCACCAGCGACTACGACCCCGATGCTCTGGCGGTCGCGAGGGCAAACGAAGTCATCCGCTCGTTCGTTAAACCTGTCTCTGGCGTGGAAAAACTCCCCGTGCGCGCGGCGCTCGGGCGCGTGCTCGCTAAAGACATCGTCTCGCCGATCAATGTCCCCGCGCACGACAACTCGGCGATGGACGGCTACGCAGTGCGCAACGACGACCTCGGCGCGGGCGAGCCGGTGACGCTCACCGAGATCGGCACGGCCTACGCCGGCGGGGAATTCAAGAGCGAGGTTGGGAGCGGTGAGTGCGTGCGCATCATGACCGGCGCGCTGCTGCCAAAGAACACCGACACCGTCGTCATCCAGGAAGCCGTCAATGTGGACGGCAAGCGTGTGACCATTCCCCCAGGGCAGGAACGCGGACAGAACCGCAGGCTCGCGGGCGAAGACCTGCAGAAAGGCAAGCCCGCGCTCAGGGCGGGCCGGATGCTGCGCCCCGCCGATATCGGACTGATCGCTTCGCTTGGCATCGGCGAGGTGAGCGTGCGGCGCAAGTTGCGCGTCGCGTTCTTCTCCACCGGCGATGAGCTGGTCTCGGTCGGAAAGAAGCTGAAGGCCGGCGAAGTGTACGACTCCAATCGCTACACGCTCTGGGGCATGCTCACGCGCCTTGGGTGCGAAGTGACCGATCTCGGCGTGGTGCGCGACGATCCGAAAAAACTCGAAGCCGCGTTCCGCAAGGCCGCGTCCGTTGCCGATGCGGTGGTGACCTCGGGCGGCGTGTCGGTCGGCGAGTCCGACTTCACCCGGCAGATGATGGCGAAGCTCGGCGAAGTCGTCTTCTGGAGAATCGCCATGCGCCCGGGGCGCCCGATGGCCTTTGGCCGCATCCGCGCTCGCGAAAGATCGGCGTATCTCTTCGGCCTGCCCGGCAATCCGGTCGCCGTCATGGTGACTTTCTATCACTTCGTGCGCGGCGCGCTGCTGACGATGATGGGCCGCACTGACACCGACCTGCCGCTCCTGCGCGCGAAAGCCGAAACCGCGATGCGCAAGAAACCCGGCCGAACCGAATATCAGCGCGGAATACTGGAAATGAAAAACGGCGAATGGAGCGTACGACTCACGGGCGCGCAAGGCTCGGGAATTTTAAGATCTATGTCGGAAGCGAATTGCTTCGTCG